>NZ_JAIWJZ010000003.1:0-102981 GCF_020216105.1 Enterobacter sp. K16B | reverse complement strand
CGTACTTGTGTACGCTCCCGGGGATTCGTTCCCTTGCCGCCTTCCTGCCACTCGAATTATTTAGGGTATATTCTGTTGTGATAGCCTTATCCTGACAGGCGCATGAGAAAAGCGTTTGCCTGCATCTGCCAGATTATTTGTCAGTCTTGCCAGGTTAAAAAAAGAGCGAGGATACATCACATCCCCGTGATAACGACCCCATGCGATCAGTCAGCGGATCTATCGAGATGAATAGGTACATCGAACCCAACTGCAGTGAAAGCGTAAATATTTCCGCGAACGCGTAGATAAATTTCTCCGTTGGTAACCGTTGCAGTGGCTTTAGCATCGTTGGTAATCATGACAGGCTTGATGTCTGACAGGTGAGACATAAACTCTTCAGTGCTTTTTCTCGCATCATAGAGATAAAAGTGAAACGTATTTTTGGATAAAGAACTCGCTTCAACCTGGGTGATATAGAGAGTTAATTGATCGTTAACGCTAATCTTTTCCTGAATATTTTCATACACGGTGAAAAGATTACGGAACGGATACATGATAAACACCAGGAAAATGACAACCACTATCCCGGCTCGCCAGTTAAAAACCCGACCGTCGCGCATAATCTATTCCGCTATCCACGAACTGCACGTTACCGTCGCAATATGTCCAGGTTCTTTTATCGTTGCGTAGTTCCACGACTTCAAGATGATTGTGTTTTTCTTTTGTCGGGTCTTTAGTGTCATGCATCAATCGCGTAACAGAAACGACGTGAATATTATCGAGATGCATATTCGACTTCCTGCCCGGCATTATTAATGCGATAGCACCTGAATTCTGCAGTATTAAGGGGGTGGCCAGTGACTTCAATACTTCCCTCACGGTTACGAATATCTACCGAGCCTGTGATTTTTGAGCCGCCATCGTCAGTTAAGAAAAGGTAAACAGGAATTGCCATAATCTATTAATCTTCCATGTAATTTAATCAGGGAACATTCCCGGCATTAAATAATAACCATGCTAACTATCTGGTCAATTTGCTTAATGTTTCTGGTTGTAACTTATCCAGACTACGTTGACTGGATGGTTTGCTTAACCAAATCCATCCAGTCCTTTTCTCTGCAGGTGGTGTTGCTGCGGATTAAAAATCATCCTGCTGGCGTGCCACCAGCGTCAGAATGGAGTAGAGCGCCACCGCCTGCTGGTGCTGGTTGAAAATCTCAACCGCCCATTCCACCACGCCGGTGGGTTTTTCCTCTGCGGTACGCTGTTTCTTCAGCGTTTTACGTTTGCAGGTGAGACGTACCTGAATGGTATCGCCCGGTTTCACCGCCTCGATAAAGCGCAGGTTTTCCATACCGTAGTTGGCAATAACCGGCCCGACGCCGGCGTCGACAAACAGGCCTGCCGCGGCGGAGATCAGGAAGTAGCCGTGCACCACGCGCTCGCCAAATATCGACTCTGCCGCGCCGATCTTGTCCATATGGGCATAGAAGTGGTCGCCGCTCAGGCAGGCAAAGTTCACGATGTCCGCTTCCGTCAGGGTACGACGCGGCGTCAGCAGGCTGTCGCCCGGCTGCAGCTCCTCGAAGTATTTGCGGAACGGATGCACGCGATCTTCCTGCACCGTTGCGCCGCGCACCCACTGTTTACCAATGGCGGCCAGCATGGTCGGACTGCCCTGGATTGCGGTGCGCTGCAGGTAGTGCTTCACCGCGCGCAGTCCACCCAGCTCTTCGCCGCCGCCCGCGCGGCCCGGACCGCCGTGAACCAGCTGCGGCAGCGGGGAGCCGTGGCCGGTAGACTCTTTTGCGGATTCCTCGTTAAGGATCTGAATACGGCCGTGGGCGCGCGCCGCACCGGCAATAAACTGGCGGGCAATGGCCGAATCGGCGGTAACCAGCGTTCCCGCCAGGCTGCCGCCGCCGGCGCGGGCAAGCTGCATCGCGTGCTGTGCATTGCGATATGGCATCAGAGTTGCAACCGGGCCGAAAGCCTCTGTCGCGTGGACCGCAGGGGTTTCATCCGGCTGCGGACAGAACAGCAGGGTCGGTGGGAAGAATGCGCCAGCGGCCTGCATATCCGCTTTTCCACCCAGACGGATCTCACAGCCAGCGGCGATCAGCTGATTCACCTTCTCCTGCACGTCCGTGCGCTGTTCAGCGTTGACCAGCGCGCCCATCTTCACCCCTTCCTGCGCCGGGTCGCCCACCACCACCTTTTCCAGCCGCGCAATCAGCGCCTGGCTGACGGCCTGAATCTGGTTTTGCGGGACGATAATGCGGCGGATGGCGGTACATTTCTGTCCGGCCTTGGCGGTCATCTCACGCACCACTTCCCGGATGAACAGGGCGAACTCCGGCTGTTCCGGGGTGACGTCTTCACCCAGCACGCAGCAGTTCAGGGAGTCGGCCTCCATGGTGAATGGAATGGAATTCGCCACAATGTTGGGGTGCACGCGCAGGCTTTGTCCGGTGCTGGCGGAGCCGGTAAAGGTGACCACGTCCTGGCTGTCGAGCTGTTCGAGCAGATCGCCCGCGCCGCCGCAGATCAGGCTAATGGCGCCGTCCGGCACCAGTCCGCTGTCCACGATGGATTTCACCATCGCCTGCGTGACCTGCGCGGTAGCGGTCGCGGGTTTGATAATGGCGGGCATGCCGGCAAGCCACGTCGGCGCCAGTTTTTCCAGCATCCCCCAGCAGGGGAAGTTAAAGGCGTTGATATGCACCGCCACGCCGGACTTCGAGGTCAGAACGTGACGCGCCGCAAAGCCGCCTTCTTTTGACAGTGGGATCAGTTCATCCTCCGGCCACAGCGTGTCATCCGGCAGTTCACGGCTGCCCAGGCTGGCGTAAGTGAAGAGGGTGCCGATGCCGCCTTCAATATCGACCCAGCTGTCTGCTTTCGTCGCCCCGGTCTGGGCGGAGAGGGCATAAAACGTCTCTTTCTCACCAAGCAGGTGCTTTGCCACCGCCTTCAGCATGGCCGCACGTTCGATAAAGGTCATCGCGTGAAGTGCTTCGCCGCCGCGCTCAATCGCATAGCGTCGGGCGGCTGCCATATCCAGCCCTTCGCTGGTCACGCTCCACAGCGCTTCGCCACTGATGGCGTGATGAATAGTGCGTTCACCTCCCCGGCCAGACTGCCAGGTACCGGACAAGAAGCTGGCTAACTGCTGCATCGCTTATCTCCAAATGTTACGTAATTTCACTATTAATAGTTTGATCGTGAATCATAAAAATCAAGCTGAGTTTTAATGAATTGTTAACATTGTGATCCGGAATGACGAATCATTGCGCTCACATCGCAGTGATGAGAGGGGCTCAGGTAAAGCCTTGCGAGCGACATCACAAAACCAGGAAACAATTCTTGGGGTTATATTTAACCTTTGTGTAACTTTTAAAAAACAAAGTGATTCAGCATTACACTTTAGTTTGCAATCTAACGAATCATAAAGGTGATGACGTGACGCAAGAACAACGGTTTGAGCAGCGCATAGCGCAGGAGACGGCGATTGAGCCTCAGGACTGGATGCCTGATGCCTACCGTAAGACGTTGATCCGCCAGATTGGACAGCATGCGCACTCCGAAATTGTCGGCATGCTGCCGGAGGGGAACTGGATCACCCGCGCGCCGACGCTGCGTCGAAAGGCGATCCTGCTGGCGAAGGTGCAGGACGAAGCCGGACATGGGCTCTACCTCTACAGCGCAGCCGAAACGCTGGGCTGTGCGCGGGAAGACCTCTACCAGAAGATGCTCGACGGCAAGATGAAGTACTCCTCCATTTTTAACTATCCGACCCTGAGCTGGGCCGATATCGGCGTGATTGGCTGGCTGGTAGATGGCGCCGCCATCGTCAACCAGGTGGCACTGTGTCGCACCTCTTACGGGCCCTATGCCCGGGCGATGGTGAAAATCTGTAAAGAAGAGAGCTTCCACCAGCGTCAGGGCTTTGAAGCCTGCATGGCGCTGGCGCAGGGGAGCGAGGCCCAGCGCCAGATGCTGCAGGACGCCATCAACCGCTTCTGGTGGCCGGCGCTGATGATGTTCGGGCCGAACGATGACAACTCGCCGAACAGCGCCCGCAGCCTGGCCTGGAAAATCAAACGTTTCGGTAATGACGAACTGCGCCAGCGCTTTGTCGACAACACAGTGCCGCAGGTGGAGATGCTGGGCATGACGGTGCCCGATCCCGATCTGCGCTTTGACGAAGAGAGCGGTCACTACCGCTTCGGTGAGATTGACTGGCAGGAGTTTGAAGAGGTCATTAACGGACGCGGGATCTGCAATCACGAACGCCTGGCGGCCAAGCGTAAAGCCTGGGAAGAGGGGGCATGGGTGCGGGAAGCCGCGCTGGCACATGCTGAAAAACAACGCGCCCGTCAGGCCGCATAAGAGGAAATAACCATGAGCAATGTCTACTGGCCGCTGTACGAGGTGTTCGTACGCAGCAAACAAGGGTTGTCCCACCGTCATGTGGGCAGCCTGCATGCCGCCGACGACCGCATGGCGCTGGAAAATGCCCGTGATGCCTACACCCGGCGCAGCGAAGGGTGCTCTATCTGGGTGGTTAAGGCGAGCGAGATTGTCGCTTCCCAGCCGGAAGAGAGCGGCGAGTTCTTCGACCCGGCGGAAAGCAAGGTTTACCGCCACCCGACGTTTTACACCCTCCCCGACGGCATCGAGCACATGTGAGGCAAAGAATGAATTCAGTGACTGCCTATGCCCTCCGTCTGGGCGACAACGGTCTGGTGCTCTCCCAGCGTCTGGGCGCCTGGTGTGGCCACGCCCCGGAGCTGGAAATTGACCTCGCGCTCGCCAATATCGGGCTTGACCTGCTGGGCCAGGCGCGCAATTTCCTGAGCTATGCTGCCGGGCTGGAAGGACAGGGTGATGAAGACACGCTGGCGTTTGGTCGTGACGAGCGTCAGTTCCGCAATCTTCTGCTGGTGGAACAGCCGAACGGCAGCTTCGCCGACACGATTGCCCGCCAGTATCTGATGGATGCCTGGAACGTCGCGCTGTACGAACGCCTGACCCAAAGCCGCGACAGCCAGCTTGCCGCCATCGCCGCCAAAGCGATTAAAGAGGCACGCTACCACCTGCGCTTTAGCCGCGGCTGGCTGGTGCGGCTGGGGGACGGCACCGAAACCTCCGCGCAAAAAATGCAGCAGGCCATCGACAACCTGTGGCGTTTTACGGCGGAGCTGTTTGAGGCGGATGACGTCGAGCTGGAATTGATTGACGCCGGCGTGGCGGTTGACCCGCGCACGCTGCGTCAGCCGTGGGAAAGCGAAGTTTTTGCCGGTCTGAATGAAGCCTGCCTGCGGGTGCCCGAAGAGGTGGCGTACCGCACCGGGGGCAAGAAAGGGCTGCATACCGAACATCTCGGTCCGATGCTGGCGGAAATGCAGTATCTCCAGCGCGCGTATCCCGGTCAGCAGTGGTAAAGGAGAACGCTATGCAACGCCTCGTCGACATCGCGCCTGCGCAAATTCCGCAAATCTGGGCGCTGTTAAGCCAGATCCCGGACCCGGAAGTGCCGGTACTCACCATCACCGATTTAGGCATGGTGCGCAGCGTGAAGGCGCAGAGGGAAGGCTGGGTTATTGGCTTCACGCCCACCTACTCGGGGTGTCCGGCAACGGAACATCTGCTGGGGGCGATCCGCGACGCGATGACCGCCCATGGCTTTACCCCGGTGCATATCGTGCTCCAGCTTGAACCCGCCTGGACCACCGACTGGATGACCGCCGACGCGCGCGAGCGCCTGCGGGCATACGGCATCAGCCCACCCGTGGGCCATAGCTGTCACGCGCACGCGCCGGCCGGGGTGAGCTGCCCGCGCTGCGCCAGCACCGACACCTCGCTTATCAGTGAATTTGGTTCGACGGCCTGCAAAGCGCTCTATCGCTGTAATGCCTGCCGTGAGCCCTTCGACTATTTCAAATGTATTTGAGGCTGCCATGACAACGTTTCATTCATTAACAGTGGCAAAAGTGGAACCCGAAACCCGCGACGCGGTGACCATCACGTTCGCGGTGCCGCAGGCGCTGCAGGAAGCCTACCGCTTTCGTCCCGGCCAGCACCTGACCCTGAAAACGACGCTGGGCGGGGATGAGTTGCGCCGCTGCTACTCCATCTGCCGGAGTAGCGCTCCGGGCGAGATCAGTGTGGCGGTTAAAGCCATCGAAGGCGGTCGCTTTTCCCGCTTTGCCCGGGATGAGATCAAAGCGGGTATGGCGCTGGAGGTGATGGTTCCCCAGGGGCAGTTTGGCTACCAACCCCAGGCAGAGCGCGAGGGGCACTATCTGGCGATTGCAGCAGGCTCCGGGATCACCCCGATGCTGGCGATTATCTCCGCGACGCTGGCGACCGAACCGAACAGCCATTTCACGCTGATTTACGGCAACCGCAGCAGCCAGAGCATGATGTTCCGCCAGGCGCTGGCGGACCTGAAGGACAAATACCCGCAGCGGCTGCAGCTGGTCTCCATTTTCAGCCAGGAGCGGCTGGACAGCGACCTGCTTTATGGCCGCATCGACGGGGAAAAGCTGCAGGCGCTGGCGAAAACCCTGATCAACTTCCGCCAGTATGACGAAGCGTTTATCTGCGGCCCATCGGCGATGATGGACGACGCCGAAGCCGCGCTGAAGGCGCTGGGAATGCCGGATAAATCGATTCATCTTGAGCGCTTCAATACCGCCGGAATCACTGTTAAACGCGCGGTGCACGTGCAGGCTCAAGGTCAGAAAGTGACCGTGCGCCAGGACGGACGCGACCGTGAAATAACCCTGACGGCGGACGACGAAAGCATACTTGATGCCGCCCTGCGCCAGGGGGCGGATCTCCCGTATGCCTGCAAGGGCGGCGTGTGCGCCACCTGTAAATGCAAAGTGCTGCGCGGGAAGGTGGACATGGCGACCAACTACAGCCTGGAGCCGGACGAGCTGGCCGCCGGGTATGTGCTGAGCTGCCAGTCGTTGCCGCTTACCGCTGATGTGATCGTGGATTTTGACGCGAAGGGGATGGCATGAGCGAACTGACTGTCACCCGTCATGGCCGCGTGCTGCAGCTGACGCTGAACCGTCCGGCGGCACGCAACGCCCTCAATAATGCGCTGTTAACGCAGCTGGCGGAGCAGCTTGAGGCCGCCGCAGCGGATACCGGAGTCGCTGTCTGCGTGATTTACGGCAACGAACGCTGCTTTGCCGCCGGGGCGGATCTCAGTGAAATGGCGGAGAAAGACCTGCCTGCCACCCTGAACGATATTCGCCCGCAGCTGTGGGCACGTATCAACGCTTTTCCTAAACCGCTGATCGCCGCCGTGAACGGCTTCGCGCTGGGAGCGGGCTGCGAGCTGGCGCTGCTGTGCGACGTGGTGATTGCCGGTGACAACGCCCGTTTTGGCCTGCCGGAAATCACGCTCGGCATTATGCCCGGCGCGGGCGGTACCCAGCGTCTTATCCGCTGCGTCGGTAAATCGCTGGCCAGCAAAATGGTGCTGACCGGCGAGAGCATTTCCGCAGAGCAGGCGCTGAGCGCCGGGCTGGTCAGCGACGTTTTCCCGGCCGCGCTGACGCTGGAGTATGCCCTGAAGCAGGCGAGCCTGATGGCGCGCCACTCGCCGCTGGCACTGCAGGCGGCGAAACAGGCGCTGCGCCAGTCTCAGGAGGTGCCGCTGCAGGCCGGGCTGGCCCAGGAGCGTCAGCTGTTTACGCTGCTCTCTGCCACTGAAGACCGCCGGGAAGGCATCGACGCCTTCTTACAAAAACGCACCCCCGACTTTAAAGGACGCTAATTGTGGAATTTATTCTCAGTCATGTAGAACAGGGCGTAATGACCCTTACGCTGAACCGTCCGGAGCGTCTGAACAGCTTCAATGACGTGATGCATCAGCAACTCGCCGAGTGCCTGAAACAGGCTGAGCGTGATGACACCGTTCGCTGCCTGCTGATCACCGGCGCCGGACGCGGTTTCTGTGCCGGTCAGGATCTGAATGACCGTAATGTCGACCCCAACGGCCCGGCGCCGGATCTGGGAATGTCCGTTGAAACCTTTTACAACCCGCTGGTTCGTCGCCTGGCAAAACTGCCGAAGCCGGTCATCTGCGCGGTCAACGGCGTGGCGGCCGGAGCCGGTGCCACGCTGGCGCTCGGGTGCGACATGGTGATTGCGGCGCGTTCCGCCAGTTTTGTGATGGCCTTCAGCAAGCTCGGGTTAGTCCCGGACTGCGGTGGCACCTGGCTGCTGCCGCGGGTAGCCGGACGCGCCCGTGCCATGGGGCTGGCGCTGCTCGGTGACAAGCTGAGCGCCGAACAGGCGCAGGCCTGGGGGATGATCTGGCAGGTGGTGGATGACGAACAGCTCTCCGCTACCGCGCAGCAGATGGCGCTGCACTTTGCGTCGCAGCCGACCTTCGGACTGGGACTGATCAAGCAGGCGATCAATGCCGCGGAAACCAACACCCTGGACGCTCAACTCGATCTCGAGCGCGACTATCAACGTCTGGCCGGGCGCAGCGACGACTATCGCGAGGGCGTCAGCGCCTTCCTGGCGAAGCGCGCGCCACACTTTACGGGGAAATAAGATGTTGAACATACGGACTGTCGCCGTGATTGGCAGCGGCACGATGGGGGCCGGCATTGCCGAGGTTGCTGCCAGCCACGGCCATCAGGTGCTGATTTACGACATCTCTGCTGATGCGATTTCACGCGCCATTGAGGGGATCCGCCAGCGTCTGGCTTCCCGGGTCACGCGCGGCAAACTCTCTGCAGATGCCAGCGGACAGATCCTCGCCCGGCTGCTCCCGGTCACTGATATCAGCGCACTCTCAATGGCGGAGCTGGTGATAGAGGCCGCTTCTGAGCGTCTTGAGGTGAAAAAAGCACTGTTTGTCCGGCTGGCTGAGATCTGCCCGGCGCAGACGGTACTGACCAGCAACACCTCTTCCATTTCGATCACGGCAATCGCGGCGGATGTACACCACCCGGAACGCGTCGCGGGGCTGCATTTTTTTAACCCGGCGCCGGTGATGAAGCTGGTGGAAGTGGTCAGCGGGCTGGCGACCTCCCCGGAAGTGGCCGACACGCTGTGCGAGCTGGCGCTCAACTGGGGGAAACAGCCGGTTCGCTGCCAGTCAACGCCGGGGTTCATCGTCAACCGCGTCGCGCGTCCGTTCTATTCCGAAGCCTGGCGCGCGCTGGAAGAGCAGGTGGCCGCGCCGGAGGTGATTGACGCTGCCCTGCGCGAAGGGGGCGGTTTCCCGATGGGGCCGCTGGAGCTGACCGACATGATTGGTCAGGACGTTAATTTTGCGGTGACCTGCTCGGTATTTAACGCCTTCTGGCAGGAGCGGCGTTTTCTCCCCTCGCTGGTGCAGCAGGAGCTGGTGCTGGCTGGAAGGCTGGGCAAAAAGAGCGGGAAGGGCGTTTACGACTGGCAGGGTGACAAACCCACCGTACAGTGGATTGAGACCGTAGATGACAGCTACAGCCCGATGCGCGTTGAGAAAGAAGGTGACGGTGTCACAAAAATTGATGATGTATATCTCATCGAAACGCAGGGGGAAACCGCGCAGGCCCTGGCGTTACGCCTGAGCGGCCCGGTGGTGGTGGTAGACCGCATTGAAGGTGACGTGGCGGTGATTGCGGCCGCCGCCAGTAACCCCCTGACCTCGACGCAAAAAGTCATCCGTTACCTGCAACAGCAGGGAAAAAGGGTGGTGCAAATCGCCGATTATCCTGGCCTGTTGATCTGGCGCACGGTGGCGATGATTGCCAATGAAGCGCTGGATGCCCTGCAAAAAGGGGTGGCCAGCGAGAAGGATATCGATACCGCCATGCGTCTTGGCGTCAACTACCCGAGCGGCCCGATCGCCTGGGGGGAACGACTGGGCTGGCAGCGCCTGCTGACGCTGCTGGAGAACCTGCAGCGCCATTATGGTGAAGAACGCTATCGCCCCTGTTCACTGCTGCGCCAGCGCGCGCTTCTGGAGAGTAGCTATGAGTCATAACGCCTGGCACAACGCCCGCGCCATGTACGAACGGGATGCCTGCGCGCAGGCTATGGGGATGGACATTGTCGAGATGGACGAGGGCTACGCGGTGGTGACCATGACCATCACCCCGCAGATGCTCAACGGGCACAACACCTGCCATGGCGGACAGCTGTTTTCGCTGGCGGACACCGCTTTTGCCTACGCCTGCAACAGCCAGGGGCTGGCAGCGGTGGCCTCAGGCTGCTCGATTGATTTTCTGCGTCCGGGCTTTGCCGGGGACACGCTTACCGCGACCGCGCGGGTGAAGCATCAGGGCAAGCTGACGGGCGTGTATGACATTGAGATCCATAATCAACAACAGAAAACCGTCGCCCTTTTTCGCGGGAAATCTCACCGCATCGGCGGCAGTGTGACAGGAGAGGTCTGATGGGTGATGCATTTATTTGTGATGGCGTTCGAACCCCGGTGGGGCGCTACGGTGGCGCGCTTTCCACGGTAAGGACCGACGATCTCGGTGCCGTGCCGCTGCGTGCGCTGCTGGCCCGCTACCCGCAGCTCGACCTCGAGCGGATAGATGATGTGATTTTCGGCTGCGCCAACCAGGCGGGGGAAGATAACCGCAACGTGGCGCGTATGTCGGCATTGCTGGCCGGGCTCCCGCAAACGGTCTCCGGGACCACCATCAACCGCCTGTGCGGCTCCGGGCTGGACGCGATTGGTTTTGCCGCACGCGCTATCAGGGCGGGCGACGGCGATCTGCTGATTGCGGGCGGCGTGGAGTCGATGTCCCGTGCGCCGTTTGTGATGGGCAAAGCCACCGCCGCGTTTCAGCGTCAGGCGGAGATCTTTGATACCACCATCGGCTGGCGATTTGTGAATCCGCTCATGCATCAGCACTTCGGAACGGACAGTATGCCGGAAACGGCAGAGAATGTAGCTGAACTGTTAAATATCAGTCGTGCCGATCAGGACGCTTTTGCGCTGCGCAGCCAGCAGCGTACCGCACAGGCGCAGCAGAACGGCATTCTGGCGCAGGAGATCGTGCCGGTGCAGGTAGCGGGTAAAAAGGGCGCGGTCACCGAATTCAGCGTGGATGAACATCCGCGTGCGGACACCACGCTTGAACAGCTGGCTGCACTGAAAACGCCGTTCCGTCAGAACGGGGTAGTCACGGCGGGCAATGCCTCCGGCGTCAACGACGGCGCGGCGGCGCTGATCGTTGCCAGCGAGCAGACGGCGCTGGCGCAGGGGTTAGTCCCGCGCACGCGGATCGTGGCGATGGCAACGGCTGGCGTGGCGCCACGCCTGATGGGATTAGGCCCGGTACCTGCCACCCGCAAGGTGCTGGAGCGTGCCGGGCTCAGTATTAACGATATGGACGTTATCGAACTTAACGAAGCTTTCGCCTCCCAGGCGCTGGGCGTGCTGCGTCAGCTGGGGCTGCCGGATGATGCCGCACACGTTAACCCAAACGGTGGCGCGATTGCGCTTGGCCACCCGCTCGGCATGAGCGGGGCCAGGCTGGCGCTGGCAGCCAGCAATGAACTGCATCGACGCGGCGGGCGGTACGCGCTGTGTACGATGTGCATCGGTGTGGGTCAGGGCATTGCCCTGATCCTTGAGCGTGTTTGATCAAATTTTCAATGTGAGTACCCTGCAATGACAACGACAAATACAACAAAGCTTGATCCGATTGAGACGGCCTCCATTGACGAGTTACAGGCGCTGCAGACCGAGCGTCTGAAATGGACGCTGCATCACGCCTATAACAACGTGCCGATGTACAAACGCAAGTTTGACGCCGCGGGCGTTCACCCTGACGATTTCAAAGAGCTGGCGGATATCCGTAAATTCCCGTGCACCACCAAGCAGGACCTGCGGGATAACTACCCATTCGATACCTTTGCCGTGCCGATGGAGCAGGTGGTGCGTATTCACGCCTCATCCGGTACCACTGGCAAACCGACGGTTGTCGGCTACACGCAAGGCGACATTGACAACTGGGCCAATCTGGTGGCCCGTTCCCTGCGCGCCGCGGGCGGCAGCGCGAAGGACAAGATTCACGTGGCGTATGGCTATGGCCTGTTTACCGGCGGGCTGGGGGCACACTATGGTGCCGAGCGCTTAGGGGCGACGGTGATCCCGATGTCCGGCGGCCAGACGGAGAAACAGGCGCAGCTGATCCGCGATTTCCAGCCGGATATGATCATGGTGACGCCCTCCTACTGTCTCAACCTGATTGAGGAGCTGGAGCGGCAGATGGGCGGCGATGCCAGCAGTTGTTCCCTGCGCGTGGGTGTCTTCGGCGCCGAGCCGTGGACCCAGGCGATGCGCCGCGAAATTGAGAAACGCTTAGGCATCACGGCGCTGGACATCTATGGCCTCTCGGAGGTCATGGGACCCGGGGTGGCGATGGAGTGTATCGAAACCGTTGATGGCCCGACCATCTGGGAAGATCACTTCTACCCGGAAATCGTCAACCCGAACGATGGCACGCCGCTGGATGACGGCGAGCAGGGCGAACTGCTGTTCACCACGCTGACCAAAGAGGCGTTGCCGGTGATCCGCTATCGCACCCGCGACCTGACGCGTCTGCTGCCGGCGACGGCGCGCAGCATGCGCCGCATGGACCGCATCAGCGGTCGCAGTGACGATATGCTGATCATCCGCGGCGTTAACGTCTTCCCGTCACAGCTGGAAGAGGAGATTGTGAAGTTCGAACACCTCTCTCCGCACTACCAGCTGGAGGTCAACCGTCGCGGGCATCTTGATTCACTTTCCGTGAAGGTGGAGCTAAAAGAGAGCAGCCTGACGCTAACGCACGAGCAGCGTTGCCAGGTGTGTCACCAGCTGCGTCACCGCATTAAGTCGATGGTGGGGATTTCCACCGACGTGATGATCGTGAACTGCGGCAGTATCCCGCGCTCAGAGGGCAAAGCCTGCCGGGTGTTTGATCTGCGTAAGGTGGCGGCCAACGGTTGATACACCCCCCCTCATCCTGACCTTCTCCCCGAAGGGGAGAAGGGACTGTACGGTGCGGTCTTTTCCCTCCCCAGAAAGAGGAGAGGGGACTGCTCGGTGCGGTCTTTTCCCCTCTCCCCTCTGGGGAGAGGGTCAGGGTGAGGGTCCTATGCTATGATTCATCCAGGACAAAAATAACAACAGAATGAATCACATGAATAAACTCGACGCCTTTATCCAGCACGCGGTCAGCTCCGTTCCAGTCAGCGGGACATCCCTTATTTCCTCGTTATACGGTGACGCGCTTTCCCATCGCGGCGGTGAGATTTGGCTCGGTAGTCTGGCCGCCCTGCTGGAAGGTATGGGGTTTGGTGAACGCTTCGTGCGTACCGCGCTGTTCCGCCTCAACAAAGAGGGCTGGCTCGACGTCTCGCGCATCGGGAGGCGCAGCTTTTACCGCCTGAGCGATAAAGGGCTGCGCCTGACGCGTCGCGCGGAGAATAAGATCTACCGCGCGGAACTGCCCGCCTGGGATGGTAAATGGTTACTGCTGCTCTCCGAGGGGCTGGATAAAAACACCCTCGCCGACGTTAAAAAACAGCTTATCTGGCAGGGGTTTGGCACGCTGGCGCCGAGCCTGATGGCCTCGCCGTCGCAGCATCTGGCGGATGTGCAGTCCCTGCTACACGATGCCGGCGTGGCAGAAAATGTGATCTTCTTCGAAGCCCACTCGCCGCTGGCGCTCTCCCGCGCCGCGCTGCGTTCCCGGGTCGAAGAGTGCTGGCAGTTGACCGAGCAAAACGCGATGTACGAGACGTTTATCAGCTCGTTCCGCCCGCTGCTGCCGCTGCTGAAAGAGGCCGCGCCGGAAGAGCTGACGCCGGAACGCTGCTTCCAGATCCAGCTGTTACTGATCCACTTTTATCGTCGTGTGGTGCTGAAAGACCCGCTGCTGCCGGAGGAGTTACTGCCTGCGCACTGGGCCGGGCAAAGCGCCCGACAGCTCTGCATCAATATTTATCAGCGTGTGGCACCGGGGGCGCTGGCGTTTGTCAGCGAGAAGGGCGAAACCTCCGTCGGCGAACTGCCTGTGCCCGGCACGCTCTACTATCAACGCTTTGGCGGTTTGACAAGCGCATAAGGAGTGAGGATGCCAGTTTATCAAATTGACGGTCTGACGCCGGTGGTGCCGGACGAGAGCTATGTACACCCAACGGCGGTGCTGATTGGCGACGTGATTCTGGGCAAAGGTGTTTATGTCGGCCCTAATGCCAGCCTGCGCGGTGATTTCGGCCGTATCGTGGTGAAAGACGGGGCGAACATTCAGGATAACTGCGTCATGCACGGTTTCCCGGAGCAGGACACGGTGGTGGAAGAGGACGGGCATATTGGCCACAGTGCGATCCTTCACGGCTGTGTGATCCGCCGCAATGCGCTTGTGGGCATGAACGCGGTGGTGATGGACGGTGCCGTCATTGGTGAGAACAGTATCGTCGGCGCCGCGGCGTTCGTGAAGGCGAAAGCGGAGATGCCCGCCAACCATTTGATCATCGGCAGCCCGGCAAAGGCGATCCGCGAGCTGAGCGAGCAGGAGCTGGCCTGGAAGCAGCAGGGCACGCGGGAGTATCAGGTGCTGGTGGAACGCTGCAAGCTGACGATGCATCAGGTAGAGCCGCTGCGTGAGGTTGAGCCAGAGCGGAAACGGCTGACGTTTGATGAGAATTTACGGCCGAAGTCGTCGGTGTAGGGGGAGGGTCCGCTTCGCGGCAGAAGCGGACGAAAGAGACTTATCTTGTGCTTAGCGCCAGTTTAGCCGCGAAGCACAAAAACAAGCCTCCTGTTGCCCTGTCCATAACCTTGATCACGCCACTTCTCTTCAGGATGCCTGACGCAAAATGCGTCGATAAAATAAGCGTCACTGACCATATCGTGCCGATTGTCACGTGGATACTGACCAGCAAAAACGTCCAGAGTAAAGGAGAGTGACCGGCAGGTATAAACTGAGGCAAAAAAGAGACATAGAAAATACCCATTTTGGGGTTGAGCACATTACCCATCATCCCTCTCATAAACCAGTTCCCATGAGAAGCATGATTGCCGTCGCTGAGACCGAAAGACGATCGGGGGCGTACCAGCAGCTGTAAGCCCAGCCAGCTTAAATAGGCTGCACCACAAATTTTCAGCACGGTGTATGCCAGCTCAGAAACGGCCAGCAGAGCGCCAAGCCCCAAAGCGACCAGCGCTCCCCATATAAAACAGCCAGCATCGATGCCAAGCGCAGTGTGAATAGCTTTTCGTCCCCCTTCAGCACAGGCCGTTCGAAGAATCAGAGCCGTATCCAGGCCAGGCGTGAGAGTGAGCAGGAGTGCAGCGAAGGAGAAAGTGAGAAGTGAATCAGCAACAGTCATTTTCTTTACCCGAAAGATTGGATTTTACTCATACACCTGTCCCCAGGCAATCCATTGCTGAAATTTAACCGCTGGTTGAGTCGGTGAAGATGGTTTCTTAACCAGTCTTACATCGCAACGCACTATTCTTATCAAGAAACGCTTCAGGGGGCCGATAATAATCTGTGGATTAAACGTAATTCCTGAAAATAAAAAATGGATGATTTCGATGAAAATGACTTATAAGCATATCCAACAACCTTGTCAGCATGAAGGGTGTGGTATTGCTGTTATGGCCCGTTTACTTCAAAAAACTTATGAAGAAACGTTACACATTGCAATGGAAAAAGGTTTCTGTGATAAATATAAACGTGTCAATCTTGCGCAAATGAAACGATTTTTGCTTTATATCGGATTGGAGAATGTTTCGTTTATAAAACACGACGGGGCCAGTGAACCGAAAAATAATGGTATATTTCATGGCCGCTGGGATAATGTTACGAGTGGGGCTCGCCACTGGATTGCTGGCTACGAAGGTCTGTATTTTGATCCTTTATTACCTCATCCCGTACCTCATTTACCTGAGGGATTCCATGTGACGCAAATTTTCAATCATCCTTGAATATTAACGGCTGGAAGACTCCTTTTATTGGGAAAGTAGCACGTATTGGGACTTATATAACGGGCGTATAGATATTTTAATCCTCAATGCCGCTCAGTGGCTGTAAAGATCCGAATCACGTGCTATGTGGTAATGTTGAGGGTGAATACATTCCGCTTTGAGGTTGCCAGTATGACGCATTTTTATCAATTTACAGCCACCCGCCTTGATGGCCGACCGGTCGCTATGGCCGACTACGAGGGTAAGGTGGTGCTGGTCGTGAATACGGCTAGCCTGTGTGGCTTTACGCCGCAGTACGCTGCTCTTGAAGCGTTATACAAGAAATACGCGCCTCAGGGATTTGTCGTGCTTGGCTTTCCCTGTAATCAGTTCGGTAAACAGGAGCCCGGCGGCACCGACGACATCTCAAGAACCTGCCACATAAACTACGGTGTCAGTTTTCCGATATTCGAGAAAATAGAGGTCAATGGCGCCGCCGCGCACCCGCTGTTTCGTTACCTGAAAGACGAATTGCCCGGCGTGCTGGGTGGGCGGATCAAGTGGAACTTTACGAAATTCCTGATTGGACGCAACGGTAAACCGCTCAAACGTTTTGCACCGATGACCACGCCCGAGAAAATGGAATCGGCGATTTGCGCCGCACTGACAGGCTAATTATTAGTAGTTGAGTAGCGACCAGCAGTTACGAAAGAATAGGCCAACACTGTTGAGGTTTAAATGGATTTAGGGAGCAAGACGTGGACGTGTCTGACACAGTAAAGAAAATCGTGATGCTGGCCATTGTGGCGAGCCTGGCTGCGGGATGCGCGCCGTTACATCCATCAGGGTGCCATAAGACCACGGCAACGGGGTCTTGTGGTTCCGGACGCTGGGACGATCAGGATGAATGGGGGGCGCAGGCACGGGCGATCAAGGCGGCAATAGAAGACAAAATTGACGAGCCGCAAAAGTGGAAAGGGAAAAAATGCCGGTTGCATATTGAATTTGCTCAGGATGGCACGGCGTTAGCTATCTCAACCAGTGACGGCAATAAAGCCTGGTGCGAAGCGCTAAAATCAGCAGCCCAAAAAGCCACATTCCCGGCCTTCAATAATCCGGAAGTCTACAGAGATTTTCAAAAATCCGGCTTTGACATGCGAGGTTAGCTCCCGGTTAGTCTTTATGCGCTGCGGTAACAGTGTTGATCAGCCCGGCTTTTTAGCATTGGTATAAATATCAGGTCGCGTAATTGTCCAGGCATAGTTTTCCCTGTTTACGGGCTCGTAGCCCAATTTTTCATAAAGCCAGGGCGCAGTTGTGGTAAATAGCATGATCCTCCGAAATTGCGGAAAAACGGGATGATCGTGGATGCACTCTATTATCCATCTGCCCAGCCCTTCACCCTGATACTCTTCCAGGACATAGACATCGCAAAGATAGGCGAAGGTCGCATAATCCGTGACCAGTCGCGCGAAACCAATCTGCCGTTCATGATGATAAAGACCAAAGTTAAGGCTGTTTTCAACGGACGCCGCGACGATGTCCAGGTGAATGCCTTTTGCCCAGGATGACCGGGTCAGATACTGATGGATTGCCTGCACGTCCAGTTTCGCTCTGTCCGTACTGACCAGGTAGTTATTCTTGCGCCATTCATATTTCGCTGAAACAGTCATTGTTACTTTGCCCGGTTATGAGAGAGTGAATCTACATTATCATCTAATTAACACAGCGTAACGAAAAGGCCCCATTAGGGGCCTGAACTGTATTAACAATCGACTGCGTTTCGCCTGGATTAGAAGCGATATTGCAGACCCGCTGTAATGGTATAGTTGTGGTTAGAAATACCCGCAGCGTCCCCACCAATAGAGCCGGACTGCCCGGTATTGGTATCAATAATCTGCGTACCGCCTTTACCTTCTTCGTAGCTGCTATAGGTAAATTCAGCAAATACTTTGGCATGCGGAGTGACATAATACCCGGCATCGACGGATGCGCCATAATAGCGGGAATCGCTAGTTTTCTCACGGAAGGTCAGATCGCGCATATAGTGCTCGTCGTTATCATGCGCACGGACCCAGTCACTGAATTTAAACAGGGCATTAAACTCAAAGTCATTAAATCGGTACTGTCCTGCAAGACCAATATAGGGCATGGAGAAACGCTGGCTATAACCAATGCCGCGTTCGCCTGCCGGGAAGTTCCCTTTATAGGTGCCGTTATCGTAATTGTAAGTACCGCCAGTCGCCGTCCAGCTGAAGCGGGTTTCCTGATAACCTGCGGTAACGCCCGCTTTATAATTATCGCCCTGGAAGATCCAACCTTTTACGTTGAGATCGTATTCATTGGCATAGTTAACGTTCGTCGCTGGATGGCTCGAATGGTCTGTCCAGGAGGATTGTTTTGCATTCATCCAGTCATAGTCATCCATATGACCAGAGCCTGATGCGAGGGATGTCCAGCCGCGGGCGTTCAGTGTCAAAAAGGAGTAAGCATCCCAGGAAATATCGCCTTTCAGAATGGCGACATTTTTAATTTTCCAGTCCAGCTGGCTAATTTTTCTTCCTGTCACTTCGTCATAAACCATCTCGTGAGATTTTCCGCTCAGCATCCCGGCAGAGGCTGAAACCGTTAAACTCTCTGGTGAAAAATCCGGAGTGACTTGTGCTGGTCCTGCATATACTGCCCCTGAAAACGCGGCCATCATCATTCCCGCAACGACTTTATTTGTCATTTTTATTTCCCTAAATCAAATTAATCAATGAGTTGCAGACAAATCTTAAAAGTCATACAAATAAGAATCAACTGCCAGTTTTGGTATTTTTTTTCGTGTCAGAACTTAAGCGAAATATAATCTTGTGAATACAGGTGTTGTACCCGGCGAAAAGATCGGACACATTAATCCCGTGAGTAACCGCCTAACGGTTATTAGCCAAAAAAATAACGCAATGAATATTCATCACTTAAAGGGAAATTATGTCCTTACCTCCGCTGTATGCCCTGCGCGCTTTTGAAGTAGCCGCGCGGCTGAACTCCTTCAGCAAAGCCGCTGAAGTGCTCAATATCACACCGGGTGCGGTCAGCAGGCATGTCCGGACGCTTGAAACGTGGTTTGACTGTGAGCTCTTTAAACGGCAGGGGCCGAGAGTCGAGGTCAGCGACGCCGGGCGTATCCTGGCAGGACAGCTTAGCGAAAGTTTCTCGAATATCGAGTGGGCCTGTCGCGCATTCCGAAGTGAAAATCATCTGTTGCGTCTTAAAGCGCCCAGCACCCTGACGATGCGATGGCTTCTGAATGTCCTCAAATCCTTTCGCGAGAACCATGCAAAACCTAAACTTGAAATCGCCAGCGTCTGGATGGACTTTGACACCGTAGACTTCAGCCGCGAGCCGTATGATTGCGCGATCCTCCTCGGCAATGGCTACTTTGGCGAGTCAACGGAGAGCCGGTTGCTTTTCAGCGAATGGCTCATTCCGGTGTGTACGCCGTCTTTGCTGGAGTCTGCCCGGCACCAGCTTTCGCAGTGCGATCTTATCCATCCCTCTCCGGACAGACGGGACTGGAAACGCTGGCTGAAAAGGACCGGGTTATATCCGGGGCTCGACATGAGTAGCGGGATCGTGTTCGACACCCTGGAGCAGGGAAGTCTTGCCGCCATGCACGGGCATGGTATTGCGATGGCCGATCTTCGGCTCACGCTGGAAGCCCTGGAAAGCGGACTGCTTGCATTACCCTTCAGGGAAGCCATCGACACAGGCGACGGCTATTATCTTGTCTGGCCGAAAAATTCACTCAGAACACACAGTATCGAACGCCTGCGGGACTGGCTTAACCTCCATACGCCAGTAGTTCCTGCTCTGGATATTGTCTGTCTGAACGTTGAATAGTCACCTTCGCCCGGCGGCGCTACGCTTGCACGGGCCTGCAACAAAGGCCGGGTAAGCGCAGCGTCACCCGACAAAAAGGGCTGCCACAGGCATAACATCAAGCGTAGGGAATATTTGCCATGTGTTTATATCTTTCCGGCAGCGCGCTGTTCAGATTAAGCAATTTATCGATAATATAAAGCGCAGGCGTACCTTTTTCGCGCTCAGCATCAATCAATGCTGAACGTAACAGATTGGCAGCCGTTGTTATTTTCTGGAAATAAGCCTCAGACTCAGGCGTCTGTACTTCACCTGATGCGGCGTAACGCACCCGGGGCCAGTCCGCGAAGTCAAGCAGCGGAAGGAGCCCATCTTCTTTTGGCAGATGCGCCGCGAGCAGCTCCTCGGCGTTACCCGGCGCGCTCTGGGCGAAAGAGAGCAAATGCAGTCGATGAATAAAGGGTGACAGCGCTTCGGAATGTTCTTTTTCTGTTGACAGTATTTTAATTAAGTCATGTAAGCTTTCAGCGATATTATTTTTATGCGGCGCGATAATTTTCATGACCGGGAGTAAAACATCGAGTGTCATAGGTGCTCCATACAGGCAGAGTGGTATTTATAATTTAAAAGGGATGATGACCTGATGGTATTTAACGTGATTACGTTTGAAAAACGATAAATAGTGAGCATCAGTGTGAGTTTTACTCAACATCTTATTTATCCCATCACGCTATACTTACGACCAGAAACCGAACGTATCGAATGAGGATGGTATGTCTAACGACAACTTATCCAGAATGGGCGCAGCAAAGGTACGCCTTTTGACGGATCAACATGGCAATCAGATAATTGAAAAAAGCCCTGTTAGTGATGTTGAATACTGCTTTTATGAGCGTGCGGCGGAGCCGCTCAAGAGGGCTGTTGAATCACCTCGACTGTTGCACGCAGATCCTCATCAACACGTTCTGAGGCTCGAGTACGTTCCGCATAAGATCTCCCAGGATGAGGTTACTGCTGACGAAATATTGAGACGACTTTCACGCCTTCACGATTATCCTGCCGACCCCGCATGGATTTATCACCCCCATAGCTGGCCTGAGTCATCGCTTGAAAGATCGCTGTCTCTTCTGAAATTACCCGTCCGCATTGAGCGGCAGTTGCGCTATTTTCACCATGCGGGCAGCGTTTTGTTTAGCCAGGAATGTTTGATTTCTGGTGATACGAATGCGGGTAACTGGGGCAGAAGAGAAAACGGCGATGTAATCCTTTTTGACTGGGAAAGGTTCGGCACGGGCAGTCCGGCTATCGACCTTGCTCCGCTGGTGAAAGGGATGGGTACAAGACAAAGCATTTTGCAGCTTGCCGAACGCTACTGTTTATTTACTGCTCATTCCGTTGCAGACAGGTTAGCCAGAGAAATCACTATCGCCAAAGCATGGATTGTCACTGAAGTCGTGTTATTACTGCATGAAAGGAAAAAGCCTGATCTGAATATCTACCTTAACTGGTACAGGGACCATCTTCCCGGCTGGCTGGATGAGTCCGTCACCCTTCTTTGAGGCCCATTTTCAGCCTCCAGGCCGATAATTCAGGCAGCGTTTTGTTTCACAAATGCCGTAGCCCACAGCCTGTTGCCGGGCCTGATTTTGCCCCATGGGCACCCGCAGAAAACGCGCCCGGCAAGGCGCGTCGGGCAAAATATCCCGGCTTCTGTCGGATTAACTCACCGAATTAAAATGCCAGTCTCCTGCCGTCGAAATCGTTACAAACGGACCTGCCAGCGTACTGTTGTGATGAGCAATGATGGTATTTGCGGATAAATGTTCATTATCCATTGTGGTATGCGCATCTGTAATTAACACCGTCCTGAAACCCAGTTCCGGGGCGGCCCGGCAGGTGGTATCAACACAAAACTCTGTTTTCATCCCGGCGATGACCAACTGCTTTACGCCCCTGCGCAGAAGTGCGGCCTGTAACCCGGTATCCCGGAAACAACTGGGATAGCGCTTGGTAAAAACGAAATCCTCCTCAGGCTTTACGTCCAGTTCGGGTAAAAGGGCCGTTAACGGGCTGTTCTCCGGGAACGGGGAATCGTCAGGTCCGATATGGCGGGCAAAGAAGAGGGGCACCTGAGCTTGCCGTGCTTTGGCAATTAATAAACGGATATTTGCCAGAATGATGTCACCGGACCAGGGGGTAACGGGGCCCCGGAAGAGACCCTGCTGCATATCGATAACCAGGAGTGCATTGTCAGAAGAATCCATTTTCTTTCTCCATTCAGAGGGTGATGAACGGAGAGAAATTTCCCCGTCCAGGCTGGCGGGGAATGAGGCTCTGTTAGTCGTTCGTCACAGATACGCTCACGCCGCCGGGAGACCGGTGGTGGTGAGAGTGGTTGTTGGCTGAACTGACTTAACCATGAAATGACCTTTGCTAATTCATTCCGCGACAGGCGGAAATATCACGTTTAGTTATAGCGTTGTATATCGCATCGGCTCAATACACCAACTTGAGTAGGTGCGCGGTCTGGTTCGCAAAGGCCATCTGTTGATACTAATCCGCAATATTGAGTCCTTGCAGAAAATCCTCAACCTGAGCAGGTGTTGCCGTATCGGCCTGGTAGAGAATATCGAGCGTGACGTTCTTCAACCCGCAGAAGCCAAATACACCTTCGATGATTTGCGTCTGAATCGCCGTCGAGTAGCCGTGTTTATCAAATCCGGTGAGATCGCTGCCGCCAGTGGCAATCAGGCGGACGGGAACATCCCGTAAGTTGCCCACAATCCGGCCGTCGTCGGCTACCTTATACGCCCAGTTCAGGGTTAATACGCGATCGAACCAGCCTTTCAACAGCGCGGGAACTGACCACCAGTACACCGGGAAGACAAACACCAGCATATCCGCTCGCTCAACGCGTTGCTGCTCGCGCAGAATATCGTCGGGGAGGGCGCCGGGTTCGCCATGATAAAAATCCAGATCGGCGCGCGACATGGCCGGATTAAAACCTTCGGCATGCAGGTCAGCCCTTTCAACCTGCATACCTTGTTCGCGAAGCTGTCCGGCAATGCGATCGGCCAGCGAATGAGACAGCGAGTTTTCGACAGGGTGAGCCGTCACGATCAGCGCATTTTTGATGACATCTTTAGCAGACATAGCAACCTCAGCAGGGAGTGAATTGCTTTCTATATTACTATTGGTAACTTGTCTGTCAATCTGCCTGCTACGATCATTTTGTGCTTTTCGCGTAGGTCTCCAGCACGCCGGACATGGCGCCGCTGAGCATATCTTCCGCAACATTTCGGGCGAGCGCACCGCTCCCTGCGGCGGCGCTGAGCGCGTCCGCAGCACCCAAAATGGCCGTCAGCACCGCTTCCCCCTGGACACCTTTGAGCACGACAAAAGGAGAAAGTGCGGTGCGCAGGCAGTCGGCACACTCTGCCACGCACGCTTCCCGGAAGGTCTGAAGCGCGTGGGACCCGGACAGCGCCGCGGCGATGGGGCCGGTTTCGGGCCCCGCGGTTATGGCGCAATCGATATAGGCGGCGCTGAAAAAGCGGATCGTCTTTTCCAGCGTTTTGCTGTCTACCGCCAGTGTTTCACGGAATTTTTTCAACTGCCGATCGCTGTAATCCTGGTACAGCGGCATCAACAGCCCTTCGCGATCGCCAAAGTGGTCGTAGGGGATCGGCTTTGTCACGTTGGCCCGTTCCGCCAGGTAACCCAGCGTCAGTGCCTCCGTGCCTTGCTGGCGGACAATGCCACGCGCCACCTCCAGCAGCTGCACGCGGCGATCCTCTTTTCTTAAGCGCTTAACAACCATGTTTTCCTCGGGTCAGTTAATTACTGAGGGTAGTTTACACGTTTTCAGCAGGGAGCTGCACGCCTTGTTCCGCAGGGCGGATCCGGAACCAGATTGCATACATCGCTGGCAGGAAGACGAGCGTAATGATGGTTCCCCCCAACGTTCCGCCGATCAGCGTCCAGGCCAGTGTTCCCCAGAACACCGAATGCGTCAGGGGAATGAACGCCAGCACGGCAGCCATCGCGGTCAGTAATACCGGGCGCGCGCGCTGGACCGTCGCCTCAACCACCGCCTGGAACGGATCGAGGCCCGCCTTCTGGTTATGGTCGATTTGCCCGATCAGAATCAGGGTATTGCGCATAAGAATGCCTGACAGGGCGATCAGGCCCACCAGGGCGTTGATGCCAAACGGCTGATTAAACATCAGCAGGGTGGGGACCACGCCAATCAACCCCAGCGGCGCGGTAAGAAACACCATTACCATCGCCGAGAGCGAACGCACCTGCAAAATGATGATCAGCAGCGTCAGGGCAATCATGATCGGGAACAGCGGGAGCATGGCCTGTGTGGCTTTACCTGATTCCTCAATCGACCCCGCCATGTCGATGCGGTACCCGGCTGGCAGCGCATCAACAATCGGCTGGAGATGCTTCATGATGGCAACCGACACATCCGGTGGCTGAAGCGTGTCGGCGATATCGCCCCGCACGGTAATGGTCGGTGTGCGATCGCGACGGCGCAGGATCGGATCTTCCATGCCGATCTCAATCTTGCCGATTTGGGACAGCGGAACACGCTGTCCCGCATTGCCGACCAGGGTGAACCCCTCAATTTTTGCCGGATCAAGGCGGATATCTCCCGCGGCGCGGCCCATCACCTCTACCGAACGGATATCTTCCCGTACGGCGGTAACAGGCACACCAGACAACAGAAACTGGAGCTGGCGGGCGACGTCACTGGACGTTAACCCCGTCGCCTGAAGGCGGTTCTGGTCGAGGGTGAAATGTAATACAGGCACGCGCGAGCCCCAGTCACTGTTGACGGTGCGCATCATCGGGCTTGCCTCCAGCACGGCTTCCACCTTATCAGCGATGCCACGCACGGTTGCGACATCCGGCCCTGAAACGCGCCAGGCTACCGGGAAGGGCGAGTACGGGCCAAACACCAGCTGCGTTACCCGCACGCGGGCTTCCGGCGCAAGGCCGCTGGCGACCGCCTGCCGAAGCCTGAACTTGAGCGCCTCGCGTGAGGTCTCGCTGTCTGTGAGGATCACGACTTTGGCAAAAGACGGATCGGGCAGCTCGGGGGCCATCGCCAGATAAAAACGGGGTGAACCCTGTCCAATATAGGCGGTAACGATTTTGGCTTCCGGCTGTTTGCTCAGCCAGGCTTCAATTTTTGCGGTGGCGGCGCTGGTCTGCGCAATCGAGGTACCGTAGGGCATCTGGACTTCTACCAGCACTTCCGGGCGATCGGAGGTCGGGAAAAATTGTTTTTTTACCAGCCCCATACCGAGCACGGCGAGGATAAAAATGGCGACGACCGAGCCGGCCACCCGCCATTTTCTGGCGATAACGCGGCCAAGCAGCAGGCGAAAACGGTTATAGCGAGGCGTGTTATAGATGGCGGCATGGCCACCTTCCACGACCGGAATGTTTGGCAGGATCTTCACGCCCAGATACGGCGTGAACACCACGGCGACAAACCAGGAGGCAATCAGGGCGAGGCCGACAATCCAGAACATGTTGCTGGTGTATTCCCCGGCGGTCGACTGGGCAAAGCCGTTCGGCATAAAGCCAATGGCCGTCACCAGCGTACCCGCCAGCATGGGCGCGGCGGTGTGGCTCCAGGCGTAGGCGGAGGCTTTGATTCTGTCGTAACCTTCCTCCATCTTCACCACCATCATTTCGATGGCGATAATGGCGTCATCAACCAGCAGGCCAAGCGCGAGGATCAGAGAGCCCAGCGTGACGCGGTCAAAGTTTATTCCTGCGGCCTCCATTACCACAAAGACCACCGCCAGCGTGAGCGGGACCGCCGCTGCCACCACCACGCCCACGCGCCAGCCCATGCTGACAAAACAGACCACCATCACTACCAGCAGGGCGACGAAGAATTTGATCATAAACTCGTCGACCGACGAGCGGATATTCACGGACTGATCGGTGACTTTGGTCAGGGTCATGCCGAGCGGCAGGCCCTCATTAATTTTCGCCGCTTCTGCATCCAGCGCTTTACCCAGTGCCAGACCGTTCCAGCCTTCACGCATCACAATGCCCAGCAGAAGGGCGGGCTCATGCTGATTACGGATCAGCATCGTCGGGGGATCTTCGTAGCCCCGTTCAACCGTGGCCACATCGGACAGCTTGAGGGTCTTGCCCTGAGCCACAAAGGGGGTATCGCGGATCTTTTGCAGTTCGTCGAAAGCACCGTCGAGGCGAATAAAAATCTGTGCGCCCCGGGTCTCAATGGAACCAGCAGCGGCCAGGGCGTTCTGGCTGTTGAGCGCAGTGAAGATATCCTGGGTAGAGAGCCCCATAGTTGCAAGACGGTCATGCGAGAAGGAGATGTAAATCCGCTCCGCCTGTTCACCGATAATGTTCACCTTCTTCACGCCCGGGACGTGCAGAAGCTGCTGGCGCAGGCCTTCGGCATCACGTACCAGCTGCCGCTGCGGTTCGCCTTTCGCTTTCAGGGCAAAGAGGGCAAAGGTGACATCTGAAAATTCGTCATTGATCATCGGCCCGATGACGCCGGACGGGAGACGCCGGGTTTCATCTCCCAGTTTCTTCCGCGCCTGGTAGAACTCGTCCTGCACCTCAGCGGGCGGCGTTTTGTCCTGCAATGACAACGTGATAAAGGCCATGCCGGGGCGGGTATAGGTTTCCGTGCGGTCATACCATTTGAGTTCCTGCAGGCGCTTTTCCAGCGGTTCGGCGACCTGATCCTGGATTTCCTGCGCGGTCGCACCCGGCCAGACGGTAATCACCGTCATCTGCTTCACCGTGAAGGGTGGATCTTCTGCGCGTCCAAGGCCAAAAAAGGCGTATATACCGGCAATTGTTACGAGAACGATCAGAAACAGCGTGACTGAACGCTCGCGAACGGCGAGCGCTGACAGGTTGAAGCGGTTTTCGCTCATGGCGTGGTCTCCGCGAGGCCGGCATGACGTTGTTCGGCCAGCCTGACGGTCTCACCTTCATGCAGAAGATGGGCACCCAGCGCAACAATCTTCTCCCCGGGCTTCACGCCTCCCGTGACCTGCGCGGCATCGTCCCCCACGCTCTGCACCGTAACGGGCGTCCAGGCGACTTTTGCTGACCGATCGGAAATGCGCCAGACGCCGGGGCCGTTGCCTGCATCGTAGAGGGAGGCCAGCGGAACCTGCATCACCTGGTCCTGCTGGCGCACGGCGAGCTGGAGCGTGACGGTTGCCCCCAGCGGTGCGTTTGCCAGAGCGCCTTCCAGAACATAGCGTGCTTCATAGGTGCGGGTGGTGGCGTCGGCGGAATCAGACAGCAGGCGCAGTGTTGCGCTGACCGGGTGTGTTTCATTTCCATACAGCGTGGCCTGCGCGGCGCTGCCAACGGCAGGACGCAGGGTCTCCGGGAACTGTACAAGCGCTTCGCGCTGTCCCGCTCTGGCAAGCCGGATCACCACCTGACCGGCGCTGACCACCTGACCCGGTTCGGCGAGGGTCTCCATCACCACGCCGTCGGCATCCGCCAGCAGTACGGCATAGCCCGTGGCGTTTTGCGCCACGCTGGCCTGCGCCCGGGCAGCGCTGAGCTCCGCTCTGGCCGTATCCGCAGCGGCTTTGATCTGGTCATACTCCGCGGCGGACACGGCGCCAGAGGCCACAAGGCCGCGATAGCGCGCCTCATCGCTGGACGCTTTCCGGGCGCGTGCCTGGGCGGCGTCCACCGCGCGCTGCTGTGCCTGGGCCTGTAATTTCAGATCCACCGGGTCAAGGCGCAGCAACGGCTGACCCTGTTTAACGGTCTGCCCGGTATCCACCAGACGTTCGAGGATTTTTCCCTGCACCCTGAAACCCAAATCGCTTTGCGTTCTGGCGACCACCACGCCCGTGAAGGCGCGGGCTGTGTCGCTGGCAAGTGCGACAGAGGCGGATCTGACAAGCGGCGGCTGAGTGCGCGGATCGTCACTCGAAGACGTATCGCCGCATGCCACCAGGGCGAACGGCAGGAGACAAACGGCAACGCGGGCTGAAGTGAGCCTGAGCATGGGAAACCTTTTAGACGTAACAGAACGGTATCCGCATTCTCTGACTAGTGACCAATATTGTCAATGGTCACAAATCAGGGGGCCAGGCTTCGTAAAATCAGTGAAGAGAGCAGCACTGCCGCAGTTGGGGCCGTTTCGAGGTTGTACTGCAGCTGTACCGGATTGATGTAAGGACACATCACCATGTGGATGGCCTGGGTGACCTCGTCCAGCGGCGTTTTTCTCTCGAACTCACCGGCCTGCCTGCCTTCGATGATGATGCTCTCAATCAGCTTCATCAGGCTTTCTGCATACCGTTCCGTTGAGGGCCACTGTTCGCGTGCGGCGACGGCGGCAATGTCGTAAAGCTTACGATCGTGGAAGAACAGCTCGCTGCCTGCTTCAGTTAGCGCTTTGAAAAGACGGCGCAGTTTTTCGCTGGCTGAGGGCGCGTCCTCGATGGCGGAAAGCACGGCCGCCATGATAAGTTCCAGGCGGTTAGCGCAGATCACTTCACCAATTGCCTGTTTGGACTCAAAAAATTTATAAATGTAGGACTTAGAAAAACCGATAGATTTGGCCAGCTCGGCCACGGTGGTTTTTTCATAGCCGTAGTGGCCGAAGTGCTCAAAAGCCGCTTCGACGATTTGCTCTCTGACAGTGTGGTCAAGTGGACCACGTGATGATGGGGTAGGCATATTTTTAGTCATTATTTAAGCTTAGCGTGACAGGTTACGATTAACAACGAGTGACCATTTTGAATTTTGGTTACCTGTGTTTTCGTACCAGGTCATTCAGACGGGACGATGACCCGGTGAGGGGTAGTGTATCACCGTTTTTTGGGGTTATTGTTTTTTAAGCCAGTCGAGAAAAAACTGACTGAACGCCGTGACCTGAAGCGGCTGCAGGGTGCGCTGCGGGTAGACAAACTGCAGCCCGACGTCTTTGCGGTCGTATCGGCTAAAGCCGGTGAAGCTGTCGGCAAACAGCACCGTGAGTCTTCCTGTCTCAACGTCGTCTTTGACGTCCCACCACGATTTCCCCGCGATGCCCGCCCCGCTGAGGGCCCACTGACGAAGCAGCGCGCCGTCGTCGCACACCATGGCAGGCTCTACGCGTACAATGCTTTCTTCGCCATTGGTTTCAAAGCGCCATTCGTTCATCACCACACCCTGAGACTCAAGTGCCAGGCACCGATGCTGAGCCAAATCTGCAAACGTGGCGGGGATGCCGCGTTCGTTAAGATACTCCCCGGAGGCGACCAGTACCCGATGGTTCGGGCGGATGTTTCTGACGACAAGGCTGCTGTCCGGGAGGTTGCCGAAGCGCACGCTCATATCGAGCCGGTTAGCGACCAGGTCCTCAACGTGCTCTCTTAACGAGATGAAAAATTTCACGTCGGGATGGTGGCGGGAAAACTCAACCACGGCGGGGCTAAGGTACTGCCTGCCAAAGTCAGAGGGGGCAGAAAGGCGAATATTACCGCTGAGCACGCCTTCTTTTTGCGTCAGTAACGACTCGGCATGGTGAACCTCTTCCAGCACGCGCAGCGCGGCATGGTAAAACTCTTCCCCGGCACGGGTCAGCGTGATGGACCGCGTTGAGCGGTGAAACAGGCGGGTCTGGTAGCGCTCCTCAATCGCCTTCAGCCTGGCCGTCATGGTGGCAGGGGAAAGCGACAGGCGTCGTCCGGCGGCAGAAAGACCGCCAGCCTCGGCCACTTCAACCAGTAATGCCATGTCTTCGAGTTTGCCCATTATTCATATTTTCCGAAAAGTGCATCTGCTTTTAGCGTAATTATCAAAACAAGATGCCGTCTGTAAAGTGATTTCATCCAAACCATAAGGGATGAAAACATGCAACGTACCTCACTTTTTGAACGCTACAGGCTGGGGCAGCAAGACCTGAAAAACCGTATCGTCATGGCGCCGATGACCCGCGCACGCTCCCTTCAACCGGGCAATATTCCCTCCACGCTGATGGCAGAGTATTACCGGCAGCGGGCCAGCGCCGGATTAATCATCACCGAAGCCACGCAGATCTCGCCTCAGGGCCAGGGATACTCATGGACACCCGGCATCCATTCGCCGGAGCAGGTTTCAGGATGGCAGCTCACGACGGGTGCCGTGCATCAGGCGGGCGGGGTTATTTTCTCTCAGCTCTGGCACGTGGGGCGAATGTCGCACGCCCGTTTTCATCAGGATGGTCAGCCCGTTGCGCCGTCAGCACTGGCGCCGGACGCGCAGGTGTGGGTGGTGAATGAACAGGGGGAAGGCCAGATGGTTGACTGCCCGCAGCCGAGAACGCTCTCGCGCAAGGACATTCACAGCATCGTCGCGGACTATCGTCAGGCGGCACTGAATGCCGTTCAGGCCGGGTTTGATGGCGTGGAGATCCACGGCGGAAATGGCTATCTGATCGACCAGTTTCTGCGTCAGACATCCAATAAACGCACGGATGAGTACGGCGGCACGCTGGCGAACCGGATCCGCTTTGCTCAGGAGGTGTTAAGCGCCATTGCTGAGGCCATTGGCCGCGAGCGTACGGGCATTCGCCTTTCCCCGTTTATTACCCAGCGCGGGATGAACGATCCGCAGGTGACGGAAGCCATACTCGCGCTCGCGGCCTGGTGTGAGCAAAAAGGTATTGCTTTCATCCACCTGGCGGAAGCCGACTGGGACGATGCGCCGCAGGTACCTGAACAGTTCCGTCGATCCCTTCGCGAGACGTTTAGCGGAACCCTTATCGTTGCGGGTAACTATGACCTTGAAAAAGCGGAAAAGATCCTTGCTGCCGGCTATGCCGATTTGATTGCCTTCGGACGGCCGTTTATTGCCAATCCGGATTTACCCCACCGGCTGGCGCACCAACTGCCTCTGGCCCAGGTGCGAGACCCCGCCACGCTGTTTGGCGGCGCCGGGAGGGGATATACCGATTACCCACAATACAGGGTTAGCGAGTAACGTAAAAATGGTGAGAAAGAAGATGAACGCTTTGAAAACTTTTCGTCCCGCCCTCGCGGCGCTTATTTTTGTTGGACTGTCGGGCGGCGCGTATTCGGCGCAGTCAGAATGGGTGAAACCACAGCAGCTTATTGTGGATAAGAGCCTGTCCCGGACGCAATTAACAGCGAATGAAGCCGTTGCCAGAGAATATGCCACGTTCTGGAACACCGGAGAAGAATCTCTGGCGCGTGATGCCCTGGCAGTGAATTTTATTGATAAAACGCCGCCGGAAGGTCGTAAGCAGGGGCCGGAGGGCGCTATTTTAGCCTCGCGTGCGTTTCGCACGGCCGTGCCGGATTTACGCTGTGAGGTTGAGCAGATGATTATTTCCGGCAATCGCGTGGTCTCGCATTTACATTTTCACGGCACATTCACCGGGACATTTGGCAAGCTGAAGGGAAAGGGGCAGAAAATAGATTTTATCGCCACGGATATCTATGAGATCGCTGACGGCAAGATTGCGGCTAACTGGCATATTGAGGACAACCTGACGCTGATGAAACAGCTGGGCGCACTGTAAATTCACCACTCCGGGGCGGCCCGGAGTGATGCGAAAATCCTATAAGCCAAGATCGCTCAGCGAAGGGTGATCGTCCGGGCGTCTGCCCAGCGGCCAGTGGAACAGCCGCTCGGATTCTTTTATCGGCATATCGTTTACGCAGGCAAAGCGGCGCTTCATCAACCCGTCCGGCTCAAACTCCCAATTTTCATTGCCATACGAGCGGAACCAGTTGCCGGAATCATCGTGCCATTCATAGGCATAGCGCACCGCGATCCGGTTATCCGTAAATGCCCAGAGCTCTTTAATCAGACGATAGTCCAGCTCTTTTTTCCATTTCCGCTCCAGAAACGCCCGGGCTTCTTCACGGTTAGTGGCGAACTCCGCGCGGTTGCGCCATTGGGTATCCAGCGTATAGGCCAGCGCGACTTTCGCCGGGTCGCGGCTGTTCCAGCCATCTTCTGCCAGTCTGACTTTTTCGATGGCGCTTTCACGCGTGAAGGGCGGTAAAGGAGGACGTGTGTTCATGGCGATTACCTCAGTGTTATATGATGTAGACAGGTCTGTCTACATGCGGTAATCTATGCCTGTAAAATAACGCTGTCAACATCCGTTTTGAGGCTACCCAAAAGTGAAAACAGAATCCGCAGGCAACGATACCAAAATCAGCGTCAGAGATAAGATATTACTTACGGCGCACGATCTGTTTTATTCCACAGGCTTCAGGGCGACGGGCGTGGATACGCTGATTAAAGCATCGAAGGTGACCAAGGTGACGTTTTATCGCCATTTTCCGAGTAAAAGTTTACTTATTCTCGCCTATTTGCACTATCGGCACGAAATATGGATTGGCTGGTTTGAATCTACGCTGCGCCGACATCTTGATGAAGGTGAAATACCTTCTGATGCGATATCGGCAACGCTTTGCGAATGGTTTATTTCGCCTGATTTCCACGGCTGCGCATTTATTAATGCCAGCGCCGAGGCAAAATCGGAAGATATTGAAAGCGAAATAAAAGCGATATGCCGCGATCATAAAATCGAAACAAAGAATATTATTGCGTCGCTGACGAAGATCGCGGATGAGCGCGTCGTCAATGAAATCATGCTGCTCATTGACGGTGCCATTATTCATGCGCAAATGGGCATGGAGAAGGATGATGTCATCACTCCGTTGAAGCGGGCATTAGCCGGGTTAACGGGATTTCCCCTTAACCCTCGTCGCGACGGCTGATAAACGTTTTTAGCATTTCTCCGGCACTAAGAATATGTCGCACGACTTCAACTCGTGCATTCCCGGCATCCCGTTCCCTGCAGGCTGTAAGGATACCTGCATGGTCATCCTGAAAAACCGGTGTTGCGGAAAGGAGCTTTCGCTGAAGGTATTCATACCGTTCTATCTGATTGCGGGTATCATTAATCAGCCTCAGCAGGCGTTGGTTTTTGCACCCACTGTAGACAAGATTGTGGAACTCCCGGTTAAGTGTGCCCTGCATGTCAAATTCAGTCGTTCTGGCGAGAAGCGTATGCGTCAGTTCGGCCCTCGCCAGCGTATCGGAACTCAGGTTTTTCACGCTTTGAAAGACGGCTTCCCCTTCCAGTAAGGCACGCAGGGAGTAGATCTCATCCAGATCATCTGCAGAAAGCGTTCTGACAACAGCGCCGCGGTTCCTGAAAATTTCCACCAGCCCATCGCGTTCAAGCTGCCTGATTGCTTCTCTCATTGGGATTCGGCTGACAGAAAAATGACTGGCAAGATCCCTTTCAACAAGCCTCTCTCCATCACGCAGACGACCGCTGTTTATCATCTTTCTTAATTCACTGGCGAGCACGTCCGGGGTCGAAAGGGCGTTAAGTTGCATACTGTTTCTCCTGAAAAGATGGAATAATGGTATACCATCTGATAGCTTACGTCGAGACAGGTGATTGCGAACAAACATCGCCAGCAAAAACCATCGGATATCATTATCGGGAGCATCAAGATGAGCCATCGTGAGCATCATTATCAGGTTAAGGTCGAGTGGAAAGGGAACAAAGGCCGTGGGACGGAATCCTATAAAGCCTACGATCGTCTTTATGACATCACGGCGGGTGATAAATCTCCGATTTCAGGTTCATCAGACCCTGCATTTCTGGGGGATGCATCATGCTGGAATCCTGAAGATCTTCTTGTCGCGTCAGCCTCTGCCTGTCACAAATTATGGTATTTGCATCTTTGCGCGGAAGCGGGGATAAGCGTTTATACCTATATTGACCGGGCGGAAGGAACGATGCGCGAAGGAGAAAAGGGGTGTTTCACCTCTCTTGTCCTGAAGCCTCAAATCACGCTTCGCCCAGGGGATGATATCGATCGCGCTGTGGCACTTCATCACCGCGCGCATGAGCTTTGCTTTATTGCTAACTCACTGAATTTCCCGGTGACCTGCCAGCCAACCATACTGCATAGCGCCCGTTCATCTGTCGATGAACAATAACGCTAAGCGTTGCATAACCTTCAACCGGGAATGAGCAAATGGCTTCTAACCGTACTTTCGCTCTCGATATAAGCTGGAAAACGCTGCTGAAAGACGCGGGGCTTGAGCCAGAACGCATTCTCCGCAGGGCAGGATTACCTGACGATCTCTTTTTGCAAAAAGCGCGCGGACTCGATACAAATGAATACATTCGCTTCTGGAACGCGCTGGAGGCTGAAACGAACGATCCTGCCTTTCCCGTCCCGCTCATTGAGTTGATCTCTGCGGATGTGTTTGACCCGCCCCTTTTTGCCGCACTGTGTAGCAGCAATATGATGCAGGCTGTCCAGCGCCTGGCCAGATATAAACAGCTTATTGCTCCCATGGTTCTGGAGACAACGGTCGACCAAAACGGCAACCTTACCGTCTCACCGCGTTGGCTTTTTGCGACAACTATTCCGCCGTTTCTCCAGGTGGCAGAGCTGGGCTTCCTGCTCAAGCTTCTGCGTCTGGGAACTCGCGAACCGGTTAACCCCTTACGGATCTGCGTTTCTGCGCTACCGTCATCGGTTCAGAACAGCCACTTTTCGCGTTTCTTTGGTGCTGACGTGCAATACGGAGAACAGCCCGCCATCAGCTTTTCCGCAGCCGATGCGCTTCGACCCTTTTTAACGGTCAATGAGGGGATGTGGCAGGTGTTTGAACCGGAACTGCAGCGTCGTCTCGGTCAGTTAAATGAACGGGCTTCAACCGCCGATCGTGTACGAGCGGTACTCCTGGAGCTTATTCCCGGTAACGAAGCGACTATTGAAAAAGCGGCGGAGCGTCTGGGAATGAGCAAACGCACGCTGCAGCGCCGGCTTGAGCAGGAAGGGGAAAACTTTCGCAACCTTGTCAACGCGTGTCGTGAACACCTGGCCCGTCATTATCTTCGCAATACGCGTCTTTCCGGGTATGAGATCGCGTTTTTGCTGGGTTTCGAAGATCCTAACTCATTCTATCGCGCATTTATGACCTGGACGGGCCAGACTCCTGAAGCGGCCAGGACAGCCATGCGTCTTGAGTAAACACGTGCGTATGTATCGCTCTGATGGCGCAGTTTGCGAGTCACATGGCGCGATACGCTAGTTAACATGAGGTCGAAGGAGAGCAAACTAGCCACAGTCTACTCACCGAGGTATCTATGTTTACTCAGGACAAAAAAACTGCGCTGGTCACCGGTGCATCGTCAGGTATGGGCAAAGCCATCGCCCGTCGTCTCATTCAGGATGGCTATCAGGTTTACGCTGCTGCCCGTAGCGTTGAGAAAATGCACGATCTCGCCCAGCTTGGCGCATACCCTCTGCGGATGGATATCTCACGTGATGAAGACATTTTGGCTGCAGTGAATACCATCATGTCGCAGACAGGTGGGGTTGACGTACTGGTCAACAACGCGGGTTTTGGGCTCTATGGACCGGTAGAAGAGATCGGTATTGATGAAGCTCGCTATCAGTTTGAGGTTAACGTGTTTGGTGCGGCCCGCCTTACGCAACTGCTGATCCCGGCCATGCGTGCCAGACGCAGCGGTTACATTATTAATATCACCTCTATGGGGGGTAAGATTTACACCCTTCTGGGAGCCTGGTATCACGCAACGAAACATGCGCTTGAGGGATGGTCTGACTGTCTGCGTCTTGAAGTGGCTGAATTTGGCATTAAGGTTGTGATTGTTGAACCGGGTTTAATCGAGACAGGCTTTGGTGATGTGGTCAGCGGCAATATAGTTAAACGTTCAGCAAATGGCCCTTACGCTCGCCTCGTGGAGAAGGTGGCTAAATCGGTCAAAAATGCATACGGGAATGGCAGAGGCAGCGACCCGAAGGTGATTGCGGACGTGGTTGCCCGCGCCGTTAAAAGCCCTCATCCGCGTACACGCTATGCAGCCGGCAAGTATGCAAAGATGCTCATCCGCATGCGTCTCTGGCTGGGAGACCGTCTGTTCGATCGCGTTATCCTTGGCCAGACGCTATGACCCAGGCACCGAGGATGAAAAAATCCTCGGTGTCAGTATGTGCTCTTACGCAAGGCTGTAAACCCCCGCTCACCAGTAACCGGTACCCGGGGAAGTCTGTTCTTTCCAGCCTGATGCGATCAGTTCCTTCGCAATCAACCGATTGATCATTCCGTGCCCCATGAGCAAGACGGGGCCGTCAGAGTCCTTCGCGACATTCACCAGGATTTCTGCCGCCTTAACGGCACGTTTTTTTGCGACGCTTACGCACTCTGCCTCGCCAGACAGGCCGCAGAGCCAAAGAACGCGAAACAGCGCTGCCCAGTAAAAAGGCGATAGCCGTAACCCCGGAATACGGAACACCGGCAGTTCTGCTTCCCGAAAAACCTCATCAATTAAACCCGGTTCACACCCCAGCGTTTTCAACGATGAAAGGGCTCGCGGGAGAGGGCTGCTGAGAAACGTGAGCGCACGGTACGCCTGAATTTGAGCCCTTTCAGGCGGCCTGTCGCTGCCCGTCGAAGAGAGGTTATAGCTGTCGATCCATTCGGTCATTTCCCTGTACGAGACCCTTGGCGCCCCCCTGTAATGGGGTTCTCCATGACGCATCAAAATAATTTCCATACGTTCTAATCGCTAGTCCTGGTCATCCATTCAACACAGGCAGACTAGCGCGATCTGGTGAGGGTTTTCACCCACCCGTTTTGGTGTGTCGGGCGAGATCCATAACACGCGGGCTGTACTTAACGTCGTTCACCACAATAATATATGCGGCAAGAATGTAACTGTTTTTGTCTTTCTCGTTTCGCACGGCATCACACCTAAAGCGGTTAGTAAGGATACCTTCCATGTCTCTTCGAATTCGACAGGCCACCGGGGCCGATTCAACGCTGTTAAGCGAGCTGGGATATCGCATCTATCCCGCCCATTTTCAGCATCTGTGGGTGTCAGAGGCAGAGATGAAGGATTTTCTGCACGGAGAGTACGCGCGTTCTGTAGTTGAACAGAGCCTGAAAGATAACGCGGTTTCCTGGTATGTTGCAGAGACCGATCGGCCAGTGGGATTCATGAAAGTGACCTGGGAAGCCATGCTTCCAGAAACGGACAAGAAGGGTGTTCTCCTCAATAAGCTCTACCTTGATCCCGCCGCAACCGGCAAGAACTATGGTCAGGTGATGTTCAACAACATCACAGACATGGCCCGGAGCAGGGGGAAAGACTATCTCTGGCTGGAGGTGCTTGAGCAGAACGCGGGAGCGTACCGGTTCTACCAGAAGCAGGGCATGCTCTGCGTTAGGAGCGTCCTTTTCGAAACCGCCTCACAGCAGAGCATACTCAGGATTATGGGGATGCCTCTTTAGAAAGCGTGTCATGCTGTGCCAGCGACAGCGCACTGGCGCTGGCGGGATCGAACAGCGAGATGCTCTCAATCTGATTGAGTAAAATCACTTTGCGAAATGACATGGCGCTGCGGGGTTCCGAGTCGAGCATGATGTCATGCTCCGCATACCACCTGCTGTAATTATTCTCGATGCGAAAGTTCATCGTCTTCGCGTCCCGGTACCCGCTCAACATCGGGATCAGCACGATGTTGGCCGTTTTTTCATATTCCAGCGTCGCGGTGTGGATCATCCCCACGTATATCCGCCTCGACCGCAGCGTGACCTGCGCCAGCTCGCCTTGCTCCATACACTGATAGAGCAATTGTTCGATCCCACTCCCCTGCGCCAGCCGTTTGTAGAGCTTTTTTCGGCTCTCGCCGTCCAGCCTGGCGCTGCCTGCCCAGTTAGAGCGGTAGAGGCAAAACAGGATGGCAAACGCCAGCATCACCACCACCGGCGCCTGAATGCCTAAAAAGCTCCAGTTCATAAAGTCGATTTGCCAGTCGGTGTATTTCGGTGAGGCAAAGTGAAAAGCGTTGTTGGCGGCGGAAAGGGCGAGCAGCAGCAGCCAGAGCAGCCCCGTGGCAATCACGCCCTGCAGAACGAAAATAGAGCCATACAGCGCAACCAGAAAATAGACATCCCAGCCAAAGGAACGCTTGATTTTAAAGCGGGTCGACAGGTCGCGGCTGGTGTACCAGTACCCGCAGACCATCAGCACCATAAATATCGCCGTTCCCATATCAGGCCCTCTTCAGCGCGTTGACGTGACGCAGAAAATCCTGCCGTACCTCGTTGCTTTTGTAGTTCACCGAGGCGTTGCCGTCCTGGTCGATGATGATGCGATCGCCATCTTCGACAGCTTCAATAATTTCCTGCTGACTCATGACCTGAAGTAAGGATTCGGGGCTGGAGAAAAGTGAGAGAAAGAAGCGTTTCATGTCAGGCATCCTTATGAATTAAAAAGAATAAGCCTGGAAGATGGCCGGTGAGTTTGCCTTAAGGATTTCCTGAAAGTGAAAGCCGGGTGGCGGCTACGTCTCACCCGTCTTACAAAACCCTCAATTGAATGAAGGTGCATCTCATTGAAAGTATTAGAAAATAAAAAATAAATTTGCACAAACTTGGACAAATAACGTTAATTGTGTAAGTTTTAATTATGCGATTACGCCACGTTGTTTACAGCCAGGATGTGACCCATGAGCACTTTGCCCTCTGTCGTGAGTCGGTTTGTTGAGTACTACGCCGCACTGGATACCCAGCCGCCCTCGGCGCTGGTGAGGCTTTATCACTCAAATGCGACGCTTATCGATCCCTTTGGCGAGCATGACGGGCTTTTGGCGCTTCAGCGCTACTTCACCCATCTGCTGGCCAACGTTGAGCATTGCCGTTTTACCATCGATGACCCACTGTGCGGCGAAAACCGATTTGTGGTCACCTGGGTGATGCACTGGTCGCACCCGCGCATTGCCGGAGGAGAGCCGCTCGAACTGCCGGGGTGCTCAGTGGTGGAGACGGAAAACGATCTCATCACGCGCCAGCGGGATTACTACGATGCGGGAGAGATGATCTACGAACATCTTCCTCTGCTGGGCTGGGCGGTTCGCGGCGTCAAGCGCAGGGTGAAATCATGAAGACGGTGCTGATTACCGGCGCCAGCTCGGGCATAGGGGCCGGGCTGGCGAAATCCTTTGCCGCTGATGGCTACCATGTGATTGCCTGCGGACGCGATCCGGCGCGCCTGGAAGCCCTGCATCAGACCTGCCCCAATCTCACCGTTCGCCTGTTCGATATGACAGACAGGGACGCCTGTCGCCAGGCCCTCACCGGTAGCTATGCCGATCTGGTTATTCTTTGCGCCGGTACCTGCGAATACCTCGATCGGGGCGTGGTGGATGCGGCGCTGGTGGAGCGGGTGATGGCAACCAATTTCCTTGGCCCGGTGAACTGCCTTGAGGCACTTCAGCCGCAGTTGGTTGCCGGTAACCGCGTGGTGCTGGTGAGTTCGATGGCCCACTGGCTGCCTTTTCCCCGCGCAGAGGCCTACGGCGCGTCCAAAGCGGCGCTGAGCTGGTTTGCCGAGAGTTTGCGCCTGGACTGGGAGCCAAAAGGGATTGCCGTCACGGTTGTCTCTCCGGGCTTTGTCGATACGCCCCTGACGCAAAAAAACGATTTTGCCATGCCGGGCAGGGTGACCGTCGACGAGGCGGTCAAGGCGATCCGTATCGGACTGGCGGCTGGGAAAATGCATATTGCATTTCCGTCCGGGTTTGGCTTCATTTTGCGGCTGCTCTCCGGGCTGCCTGCGTTTCTTCAGCGCGCGCTGCTGCGCAGGATGGTGCGTTCATGAACATTGCGATTATCGGCAGCGGCATTGCCGGGCTGACCTGCGCCTGGCGGCTGGCCGGGCACCATCAGGTTACCCTGTTTGAAGCAGGCGCCACGCCGGGCGGCCATACCGCAACGGTTGACGTGGCAACGCCACAGGGCACATACGCGATCGATACCGGGTTTATCGTCTATAACGATCGCACCTATCCGCGTTTTATGGGCCTGCTCAGCGAGCTGGGCATCAGCGGGCAAAAAACGCAGATGAGCTTCTCGGTACACAATCCTGCGACCGGGCTTGAGTACAACGGCCATACCCTGACCTCGCTGTTTGCCCAGCGTCGAAACCTGGTAAATCCGAGATTCTGGCGGCTGCTGGGCGAGATCGTTCGCTTTAACCGTCTGGCGAAAGCGGCGCTGGACGGGGAGGTGGACCCGAACGCCACGCTGCAGACGTTTCTGGACCAGCACGCTTTCACGGCGTTTTTTGCGCGCCACTATATTCTGCCGATGGGGGCCGCCATTTGGTCATCGTCGCTGCAGGAGATGAAGCGTTTCCCGCTGCCGCTCTTTTTACGCTTCTTTAACCACCACGGCCTGCTGGATATCACCCATCGGCCGCAGTGGTACGTCGTCCCGGGGGGCTCGCGGGAGTATATCCGCGCCATGCTGGAAAAACGGGGTGACCGTCTGACGCTGCACCTGAACGCGCCGGTGCAGCGCGTGAGCCGCCATGAGCGCGGGGTCACTCTCCAGCTTGAAAACGGTAGCCATACCTTCGACCAGGTGATATTTGCCTGCCACTCTGCCCAGGCGCTGGCCATGCTTGCCGACCCGACGCAGGCGGAGCGCGAGGTGCTGGGTGATATCGGCTGGCAGCGCAATGAGGTCGTTTTACACAGCGACCCGCGCTGGCTGCCGGTGCGCAAGCGCGCGTGGGCCAGCTGGAACTACCGTCTCAGCGAGCAGGAGCAGGCCAGCGCCTGCGTCACCTACAACATGAACATCCTGCAGGGGCTGCCTGCGGGCAGCCCGCTGTTCTGCGTCACCCTCAACCCGGAAAGGCCTGTGGACGAACGTTTCGTCTGGCAGCGTTTTGTGTATGAACATCCGCTGTTTAACCCGCAAAGCTGGCGGGCGCAGGCGCGCCGCCCAGAGATCAACGGTCAGCGGCGAAGCTGGTTCTGCGGGGCTTACTGGTACAACGGTTTTCATGAAGACGGCGTGCGCAGCGCGCTGGACGTGGTCAATGCGATAGCGGCCGGAGAGGGGAACTGAGATGAACAGCTGCCTTTATCACGGCGTGTTACGCCACCGCCGCCTTCAGCCGAAAACGCATGAATTTCGCTACACCGTGTTTATGGCCTGGCTGGATCTGGATGAGCTGCCGCTGCTCGCGTCCGTTGGCGTGCGGCGCAATCGCTTTGCCGCCGCCTCGTTCCATGACGCCGACTATCCGCTCGGCACGCCGCTTAAAGAGAACGTGCTGAGCAGGCTGGAGAGCCTGACCGGAGAACGTCCTGACGGGCGGGTTATGCTCCTGACCCAGCTGCGTTACTTCGGGTTTCATTTTAATCCGGTCAACTTTTACTACTGCTATGACGGCAAGGGGACGCTGCGCTGGGTACTGGCGGAGGTCCGTAATACGCCGTGGAATGAACGCCATTACTATGCCGTTAACGGACAGGATGCACAGCCTACGGAAAAGGCGTTTCACGTTTCTCCGTTCAACCCGATGGACATGATCTACCACTGGCGCTTCAACACCCCGGACAACACGCTGCATATGCACATTGAAAATCATCAGGATACAAAGGTGTTTGACGCCACCCTGGTGCTGCGTCGGGAGCCGCTGACCCGCCCGGCGCTGCGCGCACTGCTGCTGCGCATCCCGCTCATGACCCTGAAAACCGTATTCGCCATTTACTGGCAGGCGCTGAGGCTGTGGCTCAAGCGCGTGCCGCTGTATAACCATCCCGTCAGCAGGAGTGAACGCTCATGACCGATCCCGTCTTTGCGCTTGAACCCGATATCCCGCGCAACGTCCGCATCGCGCGCTGGCTGCTTTTCAGGCTGTTAAGCGGCATCCGCGGCGGCTCGCTCACCCTGCGTGAAGGGGCGCAGAGTTTCCATTTCGGCGAAACATCCTCCGCGCTGCATGCCGACGTGCAGATCCTGACGCCCGGGGTCTACTGGCGTGTCTTAACGGGCGGGAGCCTTGCCGCAGCAGAAGCCTGGATGGACGGCGAATGGGAAACCGCGCAGCTTACGCCGCTTCTGCAAATCCTGGCTCTCAACGGCGAGGTTCTTGGCCGTCTGGAGAAAGGCTTTCGCCTGCTCGGCAGGCCGCTTGAGCGGCTACGCCACTGGACGCGGCGTAACTCCCGTGCCCAGGCGCGGGAAAATATCGCCGCCCATTACGATCTGGGCAACACCTTTTACAGCCATTTTCTGGATAAGGAGCTGCTTTACTCCAGCGCGCTGTTTACCGCGGATGAGCAGGATCTTACCGCGGCACAGCAGGCCAAAATGGCGCGCCTGTGTGAACAGCTGGCGCTGAGTCCGGGGGATCACCTGCTTGAAATAGGCACCGGCTGGGGGGCAATGGCGGAATACGCCGCCCGGCATTATGGCTGTCGGGTGACCACCACCACGCTTTCGCAGGAGCAATACGTCTGGGCGACCGAGCGGATTGCCCGTGCGGGGCTGCAGGATCGTGTTGAGGTGCTGCTCTGCGACTATCGCGACCTGACCGGGGAGTATGACAAGCTGGTCTCAATAGAGATGATTGAGGCCGTCGGGCAGCGCTATCTGCCCACGTTCTTCCGCACCTGTCAGGCGCGGCTGCGGCCGGGAGGACGGATGGCGATTCAGGCCATCACCATTCAGGATCAGCGCTATCGCGACTACAGCAAAAGCGTCGATTTTATCCAGCGCTACATTTTCCCCGGCGGCTTCCTGCCGAGCATTACCGCGATGAATGAGCTGATGACGCGCCACACCGACTTTGTGGTGCGCAACCTCTTCGACATGGGGCCGGACTACGCCCGCACGCTGGCCCACTGGCGGCAGCGTTTTGTCCATGCCTGGCAGGAGATTGAAAAGCTCGGCTTTGATGACCGGTTCCGCCGGATGTGGCTGTATTACTTTGGCTACTGCGAAGCCGGGTTTAACGCCCGCACCATCAGCGTGGTGCAGCTCACCGCCGAGCGCGTATGAGACGTTACCTTCAGGTTTTCCTGCTGGCCGTCGCGTTCGATCTTTACTGGGCGCTGGTGGTGCTCTTTCGCGAACAGGGCCTGATTCTGTGGCTCGCGCTGGCGATCCTGGCGTGTCTGCTATTGCCGTCGGTATACCGTCCTTACGCCATTGGGCTGGCGGCGGCGGGCAGTTTGCTGGACGCGCTCTGGGCCCTGACCGGGCTCATTGACTTCGCGGGCGAGTCGCTGATGCCGCTATGGATGGTGGCATTGTGGCTGATGTTCGCCACCGTCTGGACGCAGCTGACGCGCACCACCACGTTGCCCGGCTGGCTGCTGACGCTGCTTGCCGCCGTGGGAGGGCCGGTGGCCTATCTGTTCGGCGAGCGGCTGGGCGCCATCACGTTTCTGGAGCCGACCGTTATCGTCGTCGGCTGGATGGTGCCGGGGTGGCTGGTGTTGATGCTGTTTTACCACCTGCTGATGGGGAGACAAAAATGAGAACTGCGGTACTGCTGCTTTGGCTCACGCTCGTCGCGCCCGCGGCCCTGGCGGCTGACTGGCTGGCCTGGCGTAAGGTAGGCGACGCCACGCTCACCTGGGGACCCTTCACCGTCTATACCTCCCAGCTGCGCACCCCGGACGGGCGTTACGGTCAGGAGAATGCCCGTCAGGCGCTGATTATTACTTATGCGCGCGATATCGATCGCGAGGCGCTGGTTGAGGCGACCCGCGACCAGTGGCAGGCGCAGGGGATCCTGGCAGAGGAGCCGCAAAGCGACGCCTGGCTGCGGATGCTCCAGTCGCTGTGGCCGAATGTTCGCGCGGGCTCGCAGCTGGCGTTTGTTGTTAACGATAAGCAGGGTCAGTTCTGGTACCGCAACCCCGCCACCCAAAAGACCTTTACTCCACTGGGACCGCGTCAGTCAGAAGCCTTCAGCACCCGCTTTCTGGCCATCTGGCTGGGTCCCCGCACGCAATATCCTGAGCTGCGTCAGCAGTTAATCGGAGGCCAAAAATGAAACGTTTCCTGACCCTGGCGCTGGCATTGACGATGCTGCTGGCAGGCTGTAGTACCGAGGTGGCCGAGTATCGCCAGCAGCAGCCGCGGCTGGATATCTTCCAGTACTTTCAGGGCAAAACCGAAGCGTGGGGGATGGTGCAGGATCGCAGCGGTAAACAGATCCGCCGCTTTCACGTGGAGATTGCCGGGGATGTTATCGGCGATACGCTGACCCTCAATGAACACTTTGTTTATGACGACGGTGAGAAGCAGCAGCGGGTATGGCATATCCGGCGCGTGGGGAACGATCGTTACGAGGGCACGGCGGGGGACATTGATGGTGTCGCCACGGGGCAGGCAGCGGGCAACGCCTTTAACTGGCATTACAGCATGAATGTAAAAGCCAACGGGAGCACCTGGCGACTGACGTTTGACGACTGGATGTACCTGCAGGACGAGACCCATCTGTTTAATAAAACGGAGATGAAAAAATTTGGCGTCACCGTCGCCACGGTGACGCTGTTCTTTACCCGTAAGACATGAGTCTAGTCGCGGGCGCGGTGGATTTTGCTGCCCGAGTAGATGAACCAGAGCGCAATACCCAGGCAAACTACCGCCCCGAGACGACTTGTTGAAAACGGAATGGCAGAATTACCCAGCCAGCCAAAGTGATCAATCAGCATGCTCATCGCGAGCTGGCCGAAGATCACCGCCACCGTGGCGACGGCGGTGCCGATCCGCTGCACGGCCAGCACCATTATCACGATATAGGGCACGCCGAACATCGCGCCGAGGAGCTGCCATTTTGGCACGTCCAGCAGCGTAATGGCCTGCTTAGGCTCAACGAAGAAAATCAGCAGGGCGGTCACCAGCGCGCCGACGGAAAAGGTCAGAAACGCACTTTTAAATACGCCCACGCTGCTGCCGAGCTGTCCGTTGATTGCAGCCTGGATGCTCAGCGTCGCGCCGCCGCAGACGGCCAGAAGGATCATAATCAGTGTCATACGTTACCCCTGTGCGACCAGAACCAGTGCCGCAATGATGAAACCCAGCGCGATAATGCGTTTCGCGTTTATTCTCCTGTGCGGTGTCCCCAGCAGACCATAGTGGTCAATGATCAGGCTTTTAAAGACCTGACCGGCCAGAATGCCGATCATGGTCATGGCGATGCCGATGGCGGGTGTCGCAACGGTCAGAATGACCACATACACAGGGCCAAGCACGCCGCCGAGCAACTGCCAGCCGGGCTGAGCAAAAAACGACGGGCTGTTGCGCGGGCTAAAAAACAGCATCAGCAGAAACGTTAGCGCGGCACCGACGCCAAAAATGCTGAACGTCGCCCATAAATCCCCAACTTCACTGCCCAGCGGACCGAGCAACCCCGCCTCAACGGACAGGCCCATCCCGCCGGCAATCACCAGTAAAATCAAAACAAACTGCATATCTTTCCTCCGTTTCAGGGGAAGAAGATTACGTCGCAAGCTTAGTGAGAAAAATGCCATAATGCAGCAAACACCTTTGCAAGGTATGCATTAATGGTCGACGCCAGTAACATCAATATCCGCGCGCTGCTGATCTTTATTGACGTGTATGAAGCGCAGAACTTCTCCGTCGTCGCGCGCAGGCAGGGGATCTCGGCCTCGCAGATATCCCGCGTGATCCATCAGCTTGAAGATGCGCTGGGGCAGCAGCTTTTCTATCGCAATACGCGGGCCGTTATCCCCACGGAAAGCGGCCATCTTTTTATTCGCTATGCCCGTTCGATGGCGGAAAACCTGGAAGAGGCGCGACGGGAGCTGGACGCCCGCGCGGTGGAGCCGTCTGGCGTAATCCGTATTAACGGACCGGTATTTTTCGGCCAGAAGCACATTGCACCGGGGCTTCCCGGTCTGGCGGAACGCTACCCCCGACTCAGCGTAGAGCTGACGCTGACCGATGATTTTATCGACCCGCACCGGGATGCTGCCGACGTGATCTTCCGCATTGGCGTGCTGACCGACTCCTCTTTTCGCGCCCGGGTGTTCGGTCAGCAGGTGTATCACCTGGCCGCATCGCCAGAGTACCTGCGTAAACACGGTGCGCCGGACGGTCCCGACGAACTGACCCGGCATCACTGTCTTGTTTATCGCGGATCGTCGGGGCCTAACCGCTGGCTGTTTCGCAGGCCGGGCGAGGCGTGGATGCACTATCCCGTTACGCCACTGATGACCTCGAATAATGCGGAAGCGTTACTGGCGGCGGCGCTGGGCGGAATGGGGATTGTGTTGTTTCCGGACTGGCTGCTGAGCGAGCCCCTCCAGCGCGGCGAGCTGATCCCGCTTCTGCCCGCGCTGGAGTGCGCCATTAATACGGAACAACAGGCTATCGCGGCGATTTATCCTGATGCCCGACATCCGCCCCTGAACGTCAGGGCGGTGATTGATTATTACGTCGAGCGTTTTGGTTCGCCGCCGTACTGGCAAGCGTAAGGGGATTACGCGCCGAGCTCCTGGCGGATAATCTCTGCGCCGGCGCTGAGCGCTTTCAGCTTCCCGTTAGCAACCTGGCGGGAGAGAGGGGCCATGCCGCAGTTGGTGGAAGGGTAAAGCTTGTCGGCATCAACGAACTGCAGCGCTTTACGCAGCGTATCGGCCACTTCCTCCGGCGTTTCAACCGTGTTGGTTGCCACATCAATCGCGCCCACCATCACTTTTTTACCGCGGATCAGCTCCAGCAGATCCATCGGCACGCGAGAGTTGTGGCACTCCAGGGAGATGATGTCGATGTTAGAGGTCTGCAGCTTCGGGAAGGCCTCTTCGTACTGTCGCCATTCTGAACCCAGCGTCTTTTTCCAGTCGGTATTGGCTTTGATGCCGTAGCCGTAGCAGATGTGTACCGCGGTTTCGCATTTCAGCCCTTCGATGGCGCGTTCCAGCGCGGCGATGCCCCAGTCGTTGACCTCGTCAAAGAAGACGTTAAACGCCGGTTCGTCAAACTGGATGATATCGACACCTGCGGCCTCTAACTCTCTCGCCTCCTGGTTAAGGATTTTGGCGAATTCCCAGGCCAGCTTTTCACGGCTTTTGTAGTGCGCGTCATAAAGAGTGTCGATCATGGTCATCGGCCCCGGCAGGGCCCATTTGATCGGCTTATCCGTGAGCTGGCGTAAGTATTTGGCATCGTCCACGAAGACCGGTTTCTGCCTGGCGACGGCAGAGACTACGGTCGGCACGCTGGCATCATAGCGGTTACGAATGCGCACCGTCTGGCGGTTCTCAAAATCAACGCCGCTCAGGTGTTCAATAAAGGTGGTGACGAAGTGCTGGCGGGTCTGTTCCCCGTCGCTAACGATATCAATTCCCGCGCGGATCTGCTCATCCAGCGATAAGCGCAGCGCATCCTGTTTACCCGCCAGTAATTCCTGATCCTGTAATTTCCACGGTGACCAGAGCGTTTCAGGTTGCGCAAGCCAGGTCGGCTTAGGCAGGCTGCCAGCGGTGGACGTCGGGAGCAATGTTTTCATAATAAAAGACCTTTTTGGATGAATTAAAGCGTGTAGTTATCAGACCACTGCTCAAGAATATGTTTGTAAGGCTTAATAAAGTATTCTTCGGTAAACCGACCCTGTTCAATGGCCAGGCGGCTTCGCTCTTCACGGTCATACACAATTTTGGTTAATGAGTGATCCTGCTGGTTCAGATCGGGTCGATAGCACAGGCCCGCCGCCGAGTTGGCGTTATAGATCTCCGGGCGATAAATTTTCTGGAATGTTTCCATCGTGCTGATGGTGGCGATCAGTTCCAGATCGGTGTAATCATTCAGCAAATCTCCGGTAAAGAAGAATGCGAAAGGCGCCACGCTGTTTTCCGGCATGAAATAGCGCACGTTCAGACCCATCTTCGCGAAGTACTGTTCCGTTAAGGATTCGCCCTCCGGCAGATACTCAATGCCCAGAATGGGGTGCTGGTTGCCCGTGCGGCGATAGGTATCCTTGCTGGAGACGCTCAGGCAGATCACCGGTGCTTTTCTGAAGTTCTCTTTGTATTCAGGTGAATTCACAAAGTGGCGGAAAATATTGCCGTGCAGTTCGCCAAACTTTTCCGGAATAGTGAAGTGTTGCTGGTTCTTGTTGTGTTCCAGCAGCAGGACGCTGAAATCATAATCCCGCACGTAAGACGAGAAGTTATTGCCGACAATCCCTGGAGTACGCAGGTTGAGTTTTTTGTCGATAATATACGTTTGCAATATCTCAATGGCCGGGAACGGTTTTTCCGCGCCGATATTCAGGTCGACAGAGATGATTTCCAGTTCCACCGCGTAGCGATCGGCGTTGGGGTTATCCCAGCGCGCCAGAGCGTTGAAGCGGTTGTTGATCATCACCAGCGTATTGCGCAGGTTTTCCTGACGCTTTTCCCCGCGCGCCAGGTTGGCAAAGTTGGTGGTGGTACGCGTGTTTTCTGACGGGTTGTAATTCTCATCGAAGCAACTGCGCTTAAGGGTATATGTGAAAGCTTTGCTCATTGTGGTTATGCATCCTAAGTTCATGTTGCCAAGAAGTTATCGATGCATAATTTATGCCTGAGCCCGCGGCACAGGGGAAGTGACTTAATTTCAACGCAACATGAGGGAAGTTCATGATGCTGATCACATATTCTGACCGTGTCAGGTCATCATGATTTTTTTAGCGAAACAGATGGCTTCTTGCCTGCCGATGTAGGGGCCATAGTTGTCGATCGCACGGTAGCCATTGCGCTCATAGAAGTTCACAGCACGCCTGTTCACTTTCCGGGTTTCAAGCCAGATCTCACCGTAGCCTAAACGTTGCGCAGAGGCTTCAAGGAAAGCCAGTAAAGCCTGACCAATTCCGGGTTCGCTTCTGTCTGAATACATGCGCTTTAGCTCGGCAACCTGTTCGGTAAGCGGGCGCAATGCCGCACATCCTACGGCATCACCTGTTGCATTTCTGGCGATAACCCACACAGCGCGTTCACCCTTCATTGAGTCAACGGCAAAATGACGCGTACCGCTATCCCCGGTGATCGTTGCCAGTTCTGATGACAAATTTTCAATCAAACGCAGGGATTCACAGGCATGCAGGTCAGCGGTGTTAATCGTTATCATGGGATGGTTCCATTGCGGATTGTTTACAGCCATTAAATTATCAGACAGTTAGGGTGACTTGTCCTATGTTTTACTTATGTTTCGGCACGCGCGTAATGACGCTATAATCGCCAAAATTTCCAACCGGTTTAGAAACAATCATGACAAAACTCACCTTACAAGAGCAGATGCTGAAAGCAGGCTTAGTCAGCAGCAAGAAAGCGGCGAAAGTGCAGCGCACGGCCAAGAAATCACGCGTTCAGGCGCGTGAGGCCCGGGAAGCGGTCGAAGAGAATAAGAAAGCGCAGATCGAGCGTGACAAGCTGCTGAGCGAGCAGCAGAAGCAGGCCGTGCTGGCGAAAGAGTTCAAAGCGCAGGTGAAGCAACTGATTGAGATGAACCGCATCACCGTGGCGAAAGGCAATATCACCTTTAATTTCACCGACGGCAATGTGATCAAAAAGCTTGAGGTCGACAAGCAGACGCAAACTCAGCTGATCAACGGCCGTCTTGCGATCGCCCGTCTGGTCATCAACGCCAGCGGCGACTGTGAATACGCGATTATTCCGGCGGTGGTGGCCGATAAAATTGCCCAGCGCGACGCCGACAGCATTGTGTTAAACAGCGCGCTCAGTCAGGACGAGCAGGACGAAGACGATCCGTACGCGGACTTCAAAATCCCGGACGATTTGATGTGGTAAATCACTCTCAGAACGGGGCGGGGTGACGGGCGTTAACCGGCGCACCGCTCACGGGATGAATAAAATTCAGAACGCTTGCATGCAGCATAAGCCGCGGTGCCGTTTCGGTGCCCGGCACGTTAAGCCCGCCATACAGATCGCAGCCCAGAATCGGGTGCCCCAGTTGCTGGCAGTGAATACGCAACTGATGGGTGCGCCCGGTCTCCGGGGTCAGCGTCACCCGCGTTAACGGTACGCCCGTCTCCTGATAAAAACGTTCCACCACCCGGTAACGGGAGCGTGCCGGTTTTCCGGTTGTAGCGCAGATCGACATTAACGGGAACAGCGCCGGGTCTTTGGCAATGGGCGCGTCTATGACTCCCTCATCGTTTTCCAGATGTCCGCAAAGCAGGGCGCTGTAACCTTTCTCCACGCTGCGCTGGCTAAACTGCTGGCAGAGCGCAGCGTTAATGGCCTTATTGCGCGCAACCACCATCAGCCCGGACGTGCCAAAATCCAGACGATGCACCAGCGTGCAGTCGGGGAAGGTTTGAACCAGACGATAGTGCACAGAATCGCGGTTTTGCGGATTTTTGCCCGAGAGACTCAGCAGACCGGAAGGCTTATTGATCAGCAGCAGATGTTCATCCTGCCAGAGGATCGCAATGTCGTCGTGACACGGTGGGGCAATAAAAGAATCAATAATCGCAGACATCAGGCCGCCGGGCTGGAGAGTGGGAGCGGATGATAACGAAATGCGGGGAAAAAGAAAAACCCTCCCACCGGGCGGTGAGAGGGGGAAATCTTAGGCGGCAACCAGGCTGTCGATTGCGGCTTTCGCGTCGGTCTGCGCTTTGGTCGCCACTTCAGGACCGTAAGCGATACCTTCAGCGAACACGAAGTTCACGTCAGTGATGCCGATGAAGCCCAGGAACAGGCTCATGTACGGCGCTACCAGGTCGGTTGGAGTATCTTTGTGAATACCACCACGGCTGGTCAGCACGATAGCGCGTTTACCTTTCACCAGACCTTCCGGGCCATTCTCGGTGTAACGGAAGGTTACGCCAGCGCGGGCCACCAGGTCGAAGTAGTTCTTCAGCTGGGTCGGGATGTTGAAGTTGTACATTGGGGCGTTGATCACGATTACGTCGTGCGCCTGCAGCTCAGCAATCAGCTCGTCGGACAGGGCCAGGGCTTCCTGCTGACGCGGGCTCAGCGGTGCGTCGCTTGGGCGCAGTGCGCCAACCAGCTCGCCATCCAGCACAGGAATCGGGTTTGCAGCCAGGTCACGCACGGTGATTTCGTCAGCGGAATGCTGTTCACGCCACTGTTCAACGAAGTAATCAGACAGCTGACCAGACTGAGAGTACCCTGCCAGAATACTGGATTTCAAAACTAATACTTTGCTCATGGGTGATTCCTGTTGTTGCATTTGATTGAAGGGGGTTGCCCCGTTGCTTGTTGACACTCTATTCACAATCCTGCCACAGAGATAGCGCAATATATCGAAGCCTATGTTCGAATTTTTTGAATAAGGCGCGAAAGGCGTCAATGTGGTACTCTATAGCAATCATTAAAAAGAGAGTTTATCAGGGCGTGTACTGCCCTTTAACGCTATGACAGAACAACAAAAATTCACCTTCCCGATGCTCCTGCAACAGCTCGATTCTCTGACGCGGCGCGATAAACAGCGCTTCGCCCGCCGTCTGCACGGCGTGAAGAAGGTTAAAAATCCTGATGCACAACAGGCCATTTACCAGGAGATGGCGAAAGAGATTGAACAGGCGGCAGGGAAAGTTGTGCTGCGCGAAGCCGCGCGTCCGGCGATTACCTACCCGGAAAACCTGCCCGTCAGCCAGAAGAAGCAGGACATTCTTGAGGCCGTGCGCGACCACCAGGTGGTGATTGTCGCAGGCGAAACCGGTTCGGGAAAAACCACCCAGCTGCCGAAAATCTGTATGGAGCTGGGGCGCGGGATAAAAGGTCTGATTGGCCACACCCAGCCGCGTCGTCTGGCGGCGCGTACCGTCGCGAACCGTATTGCCGAAGAGCTGCAGACGGAGCCGGGCGGCTGCATCGGTTATAAGGTGCGCTTCAGCGATCATGTCAGCGATAACACCATGGTCAAGCTGATGACCGATGGTATTCTGCTGGCGGAAATTCAGCAGGATCGCCTGCTGATGCAGTACGACACCATCATCATCGATGAAGCGCACGAGCGCAGCCTGAACATCGACTTCCTGCTCGGTTACCTGAAAGAGCTGCTGCCGCGTCGCCCGGACCTGAAAGTTATCATCACTTCCGCGACCATTGACCCGGAACGCTTCTCGAAGCACTTCAACAATGCACCGATTATCGAAGTATCAGGACGCACGTATCCCGTGGAAGTGCGCTATCGCCCGATTGTTGAAGAGGCGGATGATACCGAGCGCGACCAGCTGCAGGCTATTTTTGACGCCGTTGACGAGCTGGGCAACGAAAGCGCGGGCGACATCTTGATCTTCATGAGCGGCGAGCGTGAAATCCGCGATACCGCCGACGCCCTCAGCAAGCGCGACCTGCGCCACACCGAGATCCTGCCGCTATACGCGCGTCTGTCGAACAGCGAGCAGAATCGCGTATTCCAGCCGCACAGCGGACGCCGCATCGTCCTGGCAACCAACGTGGCGGAAACCTCGCTCACCGTGCCGGGGATTAAATACGTTATCGATCCGGGGACGGCGCGCATCAGCCGCTACAGCTACCGCACCAAAGTCCAGCGCCTGCCGATTGAGCCCGTCTCCCAGGCGTCCGCCAATCAGCGTAAAGGCCGCTGCGGGCGCGTGTCGGAAGGGATTTGTATTCGCCTCTATTCCGAAGACGATTTCCTGTCGCGCCCGGAGTTTACCGATCCGGAAATTCTGCGCACCAACCTGGCGTCCGTTATCCTGCAGATGACCGCCCTGGGGCTGGGCGACATCGCGGCGTTTCCGTTCGTCGAAGCGCCGGACAAACGCAACATTCAGGACGGCGTACGTCTGCTGGAAGAGCTCGGGGCCATTACCACCGACGAGCAGGCGACGGTCTACAAGCTGACGCCGCTGGGCCGCCAGCTCAGCCAGCTGCCGGTCGACCCGCGCCTGGCGCGTATGGTGCTGGAAGCGCAGAAACACGGCTGCGTGCGCGAGGCGATGATCATCACCTCGGCGCTCTCTATTCAGGATCCGCGCGAGCGTCCGATGGACAAACAGCAGGCCTCTGACGAAAAACACCGCCGCTTCCACGATAAAGAGTCCGATTTCCTCGCCTTCGTGAACCTGTGGAACTACCTCGGCGAGCAGCAGAAAGCGCTCTCCTCGAACCAGTTCCGTCGCCAGTGTCGCGTGGATTTCCTCAACTATCTGCGCGTGCGCGAGTGGCAGGATATCTACACCCAGCTTCGCCAGGTTGTGAAAGAACTGGGGATCCCGGTCAACAGCGAACCGGCGGCGTACCGCGAAATCCATATCGCGCTGCTGACCGGCCTGCTGTCCCACATTGGGATGAAGGACGCCGAGAAGCAGGAGTATACCGGCGCGCGTAACGCCCGTTTCGCCATCTTCCCCGGTTCCGGTTTGTTCAAAAAGCCGCCGAAGTGGACCATGGTCGCGGAGCTGGTGGAGACCAGCCGCCTGTGGGGACGCATTGCCGCGCGTATCGATCCAGAATGGGTTGAGCCGGTGGCGCAGCACCTGCTGAAGCGTTCGTACAGTGAACCGCACTGGGAGCGCGCGCAGGGGGCGGTGATGGCGACCGAGAAAGTGACCGTTTACGGTCTGCCGGTGGTGGCCGCGCGTAAGGTCAACTACAGCCAGATCGATCCGGCGCTGTGCCGCGAGCTGTTTATCCGCCATGCGCTGGTGGAGGGCGACTGGCAGACGCGTCACGCGTTCTTCCGTGAAAACCTCAAACTGCGCGCCGAAGTGGAAGAGCTGGAGCATAAATCCCGCCGCCGCGATATTCTGGTGGATGATGAAGCGCTGTTCGAGTTTTACGACCAGCGCATCAGCCACGACGTCATCTCCGCCCGCCACTTCGACAGCTGGTGGAAGAAGGCCAGCAAAGAGACGCCGGACCTGCTCAACTTCGAAAAGAGCATGCTGATTAAAGAGGGGGCGGAGTCGGTCAGCAAACTCGACTACCCGAACTTCTGGCACCAGGGCAACCTCAAGCTGCGTCTTACCTATCAGTTTGAGCCGGGGGCAGACGCGGACGGTGTGACCGTCCACATTCCGCTGCCGCTGTTAAACCAGGTGGATGAGAGCGGGTTTGAATGGCAGATCCCTGGCCTGCGTCGCGAGCTGGTGATTGCGCTGATCAAATCCCTGCCAAAACCGGTGCGTCGCAATTTTGTGCCTGCGCCAAACTATGCGGAAGCGTTTTTAGGCCGCGTTACGCCGCTGGAGCTGCCGCTGCTGGATGCGCTGGAGCGCGAGTTCCGCCGCATGACCGGGACCACCATTGACCGCGACGACTGGAACTGGGATCAGGTGCCCGATCACCTGAAAATCAGCTTCCGCGTGGTGGACGACAAAAACAAAAAGCTGCTGGAAGGGCGTTCGCTCGGCGAGCTGAAAGAGGCGCTGAAAGGCAAAGTCCAGGAGACGCTCTCTGCGGTGGCGGATGACGGCATTGAGCAGAGTGGGCTGCATATCTGGAGCTTTGGACAGCTTCCGGAAAGCTACGAGCAGAAGCGCGGTAACTACAAGGTGAAAGCCTGGCCGGCGCTGGTGGACGAGCGCGACAGCGTGGCGATCAAGCTGTTTGATAACCCGCAGGAACAGCAGCAGATGATGTGGCGCGGGCTGCGTCGCCTGCTGCTGCTGAACATCCCGTCGCCGATCAAGTATCTGCACGAGAAGCTGCCGAACAAAGCCAAGCTGGGGCTGTACTTTAACCCGTACGGTAAAGTGCTGGATCTGATTGACGACTGCATTTCCTGCGGTGTGGACAAACTTATCCACGAGGCGGGAGGCCCGGTCTGGACGGAAGAGGGCTTTGCCCAGCTTCATGAAAAGGTGCGTGCGGAGCTGAACGACACCGTGGTGGACATCGCGAAGCAGGTGGAGCAGATCCTCACCACCGTGTTCAATATCAACAAGCGCCTGAAAGGGCGCGTGGATATGACCATGGCGCTGGGGCTGTCGGACGTGAAGGCGCAGATGGCGGGGCTGGTGTATCGCGGGTTTGTTACCGGCAACGGCTTCAACCGTCTCGGCGATACGCTGCGTTATCTGCAGGCGATTGAAAAACGTCTGGAGAAAATGGCCATCGACCCGCATCGCGACCGCGCCCAAATGCTGAAAGTGGAGAGCGTCCAGCAGGCGTGGCAGCAGTGGCTGAACAAGCTGCCGCCTGCGCGCCGCGACGATGAAGACGTTCAGGGGATCCGCTGGATGATTGAGGAGCTGCGCGTCAGCTTCTTTGCCCAGCAGCTCGGTACGCCGTATCCGATTTCGGATAAACGTATTCTGCAGGCGATGGAGCAGATTTCCGCTTAAAACCCTTGCCCGGTGGCGCTGCACTTACCGGGCCTACGGGAGAACAGGTAGGCCGGGTAAGGCGTAGCCGCCATCCGGCTGGTTATCGTTCTACAATCGCCAGCGTAAACCCATCCCACCCCTTAACTCCCACCGTTTGCAGCGCGGTGGCGGTTAAGCGCGGGTTATCCCCAGTCATCTCGATAAACCGACGCACGCCCTGCACCCGCGCGTCGTCGCTTTGCCCGTTAATCACTTCGCCCTCGCGCACCACGTTATCGCCGATGATCAACGTACCCGGACGGGAGTAGTGCAGCGCCCATTCCAGATAGCCCGGATTGTTTGGCTTATCGGCATCAATAAAGATCAGATCGAACGGCGGAATGTCACCGAACTTTTCAAGAGAGTTCAGGGCCGGGCCTTCAATCAGTTCAATGCGTTCGTTCAGCCCCGCGAGGACGATATTCTGGCGCGCAACGTCGGCATGCGTAGGATCGGCCTCAAGTGTAATCAGCTTTCCGTCCGGCGGCAGCGCGCGTGCCATCCAGATGGAGCTGTAGGCACCCAGCGTCCCGATCTCCAGAACACGCCGCGCCTGCGTCATGCGCACGAACAGCGCCAGCAGTTGACCCTGATTGGCCGCTACATCATGTTCGGGGAGTCCGGCGCGTTTGTTATTTTCCAGGACCTGATTAAGGATGTCATCTTCAGGAATAAGCGACGAAATCATGAAATTATCGACTGCAGACCACTGTTGTTGCATACATTGACTCCTTGCGGGTAATCGCCGGGTGGCCGCTGCGCCTTACCCGGCCTACGGGACGAAATCCAGGCCCGGTAAGCGCAGCGCCACCGGGCAGGTTTTCAGGCACTGACCCAGCCGCCGCCCAGCGCTCTGTACAAATCAATCTGCGCCAGCAGCAGGTTATTTTTCACCTGCACGACGCTGGTCTGGACCGAGAACAGCGTGCGCTGCGCATCCAGCACGTCGAGATAGGATGAATAGCCGTTGCGATAGCGGTTCTGCGCGATGCGCAGGGTCTCCCGGGCGACATCCTGCTGGGCAAGCAGCTCCGTCAGCTGTTCCTGATAGCGCGTAATGGCATCAAGGCTGTTGTTCACTTCGGCAAACGCGTTTCGCACGGTTTTCTCATAGGTGTACAGCGCCTGGTTACGCTGGGACTGAGAAATATCCACCTGCGCATTCAGCGCCTGGCGGTTCAGGAGCGGGGCGAGAATACTTCCCCCTGCGCTCCAGAGCTGCAGCGGGTTATCCAGCAGGCCGGAAAGCGTGCGATCCTGTATCGATCCGCTTGCGGTGAGATTGATCGACGGCAGCAGGCTGGCACGCGACGCGGCAAGCGAGGCATCCGCTGCCACCAGCTGTCGTTCGGCCTGGACGATATCCGGGCGGCGGTTCAGAAGCGCAGAAGGCAGCTGTGACGGCAATTTCAGCGGCGTCAGCGCCGCAAAGCTTTCACTGCGCGCCACGTCGCCCGGGTTGCTCCCCAGCAGCAGGCTCAGGGTATTCTCCTGCTGTGCAATCTGATGCTGAAGCACCGGAATCTGCGCCCGGGTTGAACGGAGTTCGGAATCCGATTGCATCAGCTCCAGGCGCGAGCTGTAGCCCGTTTCAAACTGACGCTTCGCGAGGTTAAATGCCTCTTCGCGCGATTTCAGCGTGGACTCGGTTACCCGCAGCTGTTCGTCAAGGGCGAGCAGGGTGACATACCCGGATGCCACGGATGAGGCCACGGTTAAATCCGCGGCGGCAGCGGCGGCTTTTTGCGCCGCCAGCGAGGCTTCGGCAGCACGAGACGTGCTGCGGTTGACGCCCCAGATATCCACGTCATAGCTCGCCGTCAGGCTCCCTCTGTACAGCGTGCCGTAAACCGGCAGCCCGGTCGCGGCGGACTGCGAACGGGCGCGCGTCCCGGTTATGCCCGCATCGAGTGAGGGAAACAGGCTGCCGTCGGCAGCATAGACCCGCGCCTGATACTCGTTTATCCGTTCGCGGGCGATCAGGACATCGCTGTTATGCCCAAGCGCCTGGTCCACGTAGCGGTTCAGGTGGTTATCATGAAAATTGCGCCACCAGAGCTGCTCCGTCGGGCTGGCAGGGCCGGAGACAGTGCGCCACTGGGTGGGGATGTGCAGCGTCGGCTGAGCCGGTTTGACATCCACGGACTGGCATCCGGCCAGCATGACTGCCACCACCAGTGCGGCTATCGGGCGAAGGATCATTACTTCGCCTCCCGCGTATCAATGGTCACCTGTACCGACATGCCTGGACGCAGCAGCGCGGAATCTTCTGGCTTACCGAGCACCTCAATGCGTACCGGAATACGCTGGGCAATTTTGACAAAGTTCCCGGTGGCGTTATCCGGCGTGATGGCGCTGAATTCTACGCCGGTTGCCGGAGAGATACTCTCCACGCGGCCCTGATAGGCTTTGTTATTGAGGGCATCGACGGTGAATTTCACCGGCTGGCCGACGCGCAGCTCCGCGAGCTGGGTCTCTTTAATATTGGCGATAACCCAGTGCTGCGGCGGCACCAGGGTGGTGAGGTGGGTCCCGGCGGTCACATATGCCCCGAGACGCACGGCGATCTGACCGAGCTGGCCGTCGCGCGGGGCCACAATACGCGTGTTTTGCAGATCGATCTGCGCCAGCTCAAGCGCCGCTTTCGCGTTTTCAACATCCGCTTCCAGCGCACCGCGGTTTACTATCACCGTCTGCAGATCCTGACGCGACATCTCAAGCGCGGCTTTCGCCTGGTCGATATCCGCGCTGCCCTGGGCGGCGCTGGCCAACGCCGCGTCGCGTTCACGAATGGAAAGCGAACCGTCAGCCGTCAGCTCTTTCACCCGCTTTAAATCCGCCTGGGTTTTCAGGCTCTGGGCGCGGGCATTTTTCAGCGCGGCGTCATTTTTGGCGATGACGGCCTCAGCGCTTTTACGCTGCTGCAGATTGTTATTCAGGGCGGCAATTTTCATCGCCAGCTGGGCCTCGGCCTGATGCACCCGCTGACGATAAATACGGTCATCAATCTGCAGCAGCAGGTCGCCTTTTTTGACCTGTACAAAGTCCTGAACGTGCACCTCAGTGATATAACCGTTCACCTGCGGGCTGATAAACGTCGTCTGGCCGCGCACGTAAGCGTTGTCGGTAAACTGGGCATGGCGGGTGAATGGCGGAAGCTGCCACGCGTAAAGGATCACCAGCACGCCGACGATACCGATGGCGGCGGCAGTGAAAACGGAAACAATGCGCACATTTTTGCGGGTGTTGGCCTGCTCTTTGGCGGCATCCTGCTGACTCATAAACTCTCCAGAAATATTTCAATTATTTGTTGCCGGTGGCGTTCTTGAGCGCCATACGGGCAGTGATGCGCAGGCGCAGCAAGCGCCATAAAATCCAGACCAGCGTGGCGGCAGCGATACTCGCCGTCAGAAGATAAGTATCGTTATAAGCCAGAATATTCGCCTCCAGGCTGGTGACCGTTTGCAGCTGCGTAATCGCCTGGGTGCCCAGCAGCGCGCTGTCGCCAATCAGGCTTTTGTACATCTGGGTATAAAGCTGGATCCGCTCGTTAACCAGCGGGTTGAGCGTGGTGAGCTGGTCCGCCAGCAGGCTGGAGTGGTACTTCTCGCGCCAGGTCTGGAAGGTACCGAGAATAGCGGAGCCCAGCAGGCCGCCGAGGTTCTGGCTCATGCCAAACATGACCGAGAAGCTGACCAGGTTGCGCGGGTCGGCGATCACACCGCCGATCGCGGCCAGCATTGCCGGAGCCAGGAAGAAAGCGCTGCCAAAGCCCAGCAGGAACTGGCTCAGCATCAGCTGATCCGGTCGGGTCAGGTTGTTAGACTGGCTGTCCAGCAGCGAGGCAACAATCATCAGCGCCAGCGAGGTGATTATCGGCCACGCCAGTTTCGTCGGCTTGATGGTGAGACAGCTGGTGACGATCCCGCAGACGATACCGGCGAAAATGGACCACGCCAGATGCGTCATCTGCTCGTTCTGTAAACCCACGTACTGCAGCCAGCCGATGACGCCGGTATTTTGCTCGGCCAGCACGATACGGATCAGCAGCATGATCAGCCCCAGACGAACGATGCTGCCGCTCGACAGCCAGCGAGTGTTCAGCAGCGGGTTGCTGCGGTTATGTTCAAAGACGATGGCCGCCACAATGAGCACCAGCGATAGCGCCAGCGACCAGCCGATCCACGGCGCCTCGAACCACCAGTCAAGACGGCCTAAAGAGAGCACGGCGCAGAGCAGGGCCATCCCGGGGGCCATTAAAAAGAAGGTGATAAAGTCTTTCTTCTCAAAAACCTTTCGTCGGTCACCCGGAGGCAGTTTTAAGGCTATCACGCAGGCGAGGGAGATCAGCGCCAGCCCCAGCTCGAAGAAATAGAGCCCGCGCCACTCGTCCAGCTGCAGCAGCTCGGTCGAAAACAGGCGGGCGAGAGGGATGGCGAGTGACGATCCGGTGATGCCGATGGTCAGCGCTTTCAGGCGATGTTTCGCCGGCCAGGCCTGGATCTGGTAGTAAATCCCCAGCGAGCTGAGCGCGGCGGCCACCATGCCGTGCGCGGCGCGGACCATCAGCGCTGAACTGAGATCGTTAACAAAGAGGTGGAAAAAGGTCACCAGCACATACAGCACCAGAAAGCCTTCCGTAAAGGCGCGCAAACCGTACTGCTGGCGGAACTTCACCAGCAGCAGGTTAATGGAAATGTTGGTCATCACATAGACCGCCGGTAACCAGGCGATTTCCGTAGACCAGGCGCCGAATGTACCCTGCAGATTTTGCAGGTTGGCGGTGACCACCGCATTGCCCAGGGCACCCGTCAGGCAGACCAGCAGGCCAACGACGCCGTAGGCAATCCTTTTGGGCGTGCTGTGGTTCGGCGTGGAGGGTGACCCCAGCAGCGCCGGTTTCTCGTGTGGCTGCCACTCGCGAGGAGCATAAGGGTCGCGTTCGGGCAGGCGCATAACGTTGTTTACCTTTGAAAAAATTGAAAAATTAACGGGCTCGCGATTCTACGTCTGCCTTAAATCATAATTCAAGTGAATATGATTTACGCATGTTAATCAAATGTTGAAGAGGACGTTTAAGGAAAAAGAGCGGCCTGACCAGACGAACTTTAGCCATGAAAGCCTGTTTTGCGGCGCTAAGTGCGGTACGCTAACCGCAGATGCTGTAAGGAGATGACGATGATACCGACTTTTTTCCCCTGCGTGCCCGCTGGCACGCTAAGTGCCATTAACACAGTAGGACACTGGCTGGCACAGGATGATCTGCTGCCGGGGCAGCCCGTTGATTTGGTCATTCTGGCGGGTAATGCTGTCATTCCTGCCATTGATGCCGCCTGTCGCCTGGCGGCCGAGCAGGGTGTACCCTTGATGATTAGCGGGGGAATAGGACATTCCACCTCCTTCCTCTATGCCGCAGTTGCCAGACACCCGCGCTATCACATCGTCCCTACGGCAGGCCGTGCAGAGGCGGCCATTCTGGCCGATATCGCCCGTCAGTTCTGGCATATTCCGGCGGAGCGAATTTATGTTGAGGATCAGTCAACCAACTGCGGTGAGAACGCACGGTTTAGCCGGGCGTTAATGAAACATCTTCATCTTGCTCCTGAACGCGTGCTGGTGGTGCAGGACCCCACCATGCAGCGGCGCACAATGGCAACGTTTGCCCGCGTATGCCGGGATGAACCCGCCGCACCAGAATGGGTAAGCCATCCCGGATTGACGCCTGTGTTACGTAACAGCAACGATGGACTGCTCTTCAGCGGGACAGGGGAAGGGCTGTGGCCGGTTGAACGCTATCTGTCGCTGGCGCTGGGTGAACTGCCGCGTCTGCGCGACGATGTTAACGGTTACGGACCGGCCGGGCGTGATTTTATTGCCCACGTGACGATACCCGCACAGGTGGAAGCCGCATGGCAAATCTTACGTAACGATGCGATTCTGACAGAGGCGCTCGTGAGCCGTTCTTTGCTGTAATGGCCTGTATGCAGGCATAAAAATAACGGGTACGTATGATGCCGTACCCGTTATCGTTATAGACAAGTCGAGTATTTAATCGCGATCAGAGGTAAACCAGGGTAAAGGTTGTCTGACCATCCAGTTTCGTATCATCCGTTATCGCCAGCGTCGTGGTGTCCTCAATGACCAGATTCGCCTTCATATCAAATGTTGCCGCCTTAAAGGCCAGTGGCTGAAGGGTGCCTGTTGCGGCAGCGGTGATATTACTGACGCCATCACTACGCATCTCAACGCCTTTTGCCCAACTGGTCAGATCGTTATTACTGATAATTGCGTCAGCAGACGCACCATCAACGGTCACGCCAGTGATCCATAGACCGTAGTCGCCAATTTTCACACCGCCATCTGTCAGACCCACGCCATACTGATAATAAGCATCCGTTTTAGCGCTACCGTTCACCGTGGGGGCAAGGCCGGCGTTGCTGGCGCTTTTGTCGTCCTGGGTGGTAAAGGCGACTCTCGTATCCACCGGACATGTAATGGTCAGCGAAATAGTCTTATCGCCCAGGTTATTATCCTCTGTCGCGGAGAGATCACGAAGATTAATGGCGCCATAATCGATGATCCCGCCGTTACTCAACTCGGGTGTACACGATGCATTTGTTAACGTACCCGTGACCTTCAGGACGGCCGTGGGTTCTGCGTATACGGATGTGCAGGAGAGGGCTACAAGGGTAGCCAGAAGAATTTTTTTCATTGTTGATCCTTAACTAAATTATAGGTTTTACATTCATCATTACAATTTCCATGATTGTAATGTCGCAATTAAACAATTGATCTATTTTGGTGTTTTGTTTCTGCTTACAGATATACCAGCGTCATCGTGGCCTGACCGTCAAGTGCGGTATCGTCGGTAATCGCCAGGGATGTCGTATCGCGAATCACCAGTCTGGTCAAAAAGTCAAAGTTAGCTTGCGTAATGGCAACCGGTGTGGTGGTCCCAGCCGCTGCGAAAGACATGGTATTAAAATCATCGGAACGCGGAACAGAGGAAGTTGACTTCCATAAATCGGCATTCCAGTCATCATTTCTGACAATAATACTGACGGTTTTGCCATCTGCAACAGCGTTGCTCAGTAATAAACCATAGCTACCAATTTTTACCCCTTTGGATGTGCTACCAACGCCATAGGTGTAATACGTTGCGCTCATTGAATACTCATTAATTTGCACCGGAATCCCAGCATTGCTCTCGCTGCGGTTATCGAGCATGCGGAGGCCCACTTTAGTGGGAGCCGTACAGGTAATGGTGACCGGGAGCGATCTCTGCGCAAATTTGTTGTTTTCGGTGGTAGATAATTCTCCGAGACTAAGTGTGCCGTAATCGAATACCCCGCCGTTCCCCAGCAGTGCATCACAGGTGGAGCTGGTTAATGTTCCCTCCACCTTCATCACGGTGGTTTCTGCTGCGAGAGCAGAGGTGGTGCAAAGTGCGATGGCCGTAGCCAGAATGATTTTTTTCATCCTTGATCCTTCCTTGTGTTGATGTCATTCAGGTATGCAGTGAAGAAACCGCCAGAGGGCTTCCTTACAAATCAACAAAGAACAATATGGATTAATTTATATTTTGTATATTTATTAAAATTAAAATCATTTTTAAGAAAAAAACCTACAACAGATGATATTCGGAGCGCACGCCCCTGATACACCAATTGCCGCTCGCGTTTTTATTACTCAGAGTGACTTTTTTCATTGTTGTTCTTTCACAAAGTCAATGTGGTGTTTTTCTTTTCGACATGATTGCCTGTCCTGTAGTTATATTATTCGACCGATGTATCGAGTTAAAGTAACTATATTTAAAAGTTGATTTAAGAAGTTTTAATGATGATTTCAACTTAATTCAAAGGGAGGGTGAATGTTTTTACCCTCAAAGTGAGGGGGTAAATAAAATGTGCTTTGCTGTTTATTTACGACGGATGGACGCGCCATCCGTCATGGTGATTACAATTTGGCGAATTTATCCAGCGTACGCACCAGCTGCGTGACAAAGCCATACTCGTTGTCATACCAGGCAACCGCTTTCACCAGCTGCAGATCGCCAGCCTCACTGACTTCCGTCTGCGTGGCGTCAAATACCGAGCCATAATGCGAGCCGATGACATCTGACGACACAATCTCTTCATCGGTATAGCCAAAGGATTTGTTGCCCTGGGTCGCTTTTTTCAGCGCGGCGTTGATCTCCTCAACCGTCACTTTTTTCCCCAGAACAGCGACCAGCTCGGTTACCGAACCGGTTTTCACCGGCACGCGCTGGGCGTGGCCTTTGAGTTTACCGCTCAGGGCCGGGATCACCAGACCAATGGCTTTTGCGGCCCCGGTGGTGTGCGGAATGATGTTCTCTGCCGCCGCGCGCGAGGCGCGCAGATCTTTCCCGCGTGGACCATCCACCAGCGCCTGCGTACCGGTATAGGCGTGAATGGTGGTCATGGTACCGACTTTAATTTCAAAGGCGTCGTGCAGGGCTTTTGCCAGCGGGGCGAGGCAGTTGGTGGTGCAGGAGGCGACGGAGATGATGGTGTCACTGGCGTCGAGGGTATCGTCGTTCACGTTATAGACGATGGTTTTCATCTCACCCGCAGGGGCGGAGATCAGCACCTTTTGGGCACCTGCATCCAGATGCGCCCGGGATTTCTCTTCAGAGGTATAAAAACCGGTGCATTCCACGACAATATCCACTCCGGCGGCTTTCCACGGAATATGCCTGGCCTCTTTTTCGGCGTACACCGCGATCGTTTTGCCATCCACAATCAGCGCGTCTTCGGTGAAATCCACGCTCCACGGGAAACCGCCGTAGTTAGAGTCATGCCTGAGCAGATAGGCCAGCACTTTGGGCGAGGTAAGATCGTTGATGGCGACGACAGTGTTGCTGTCCTGGGTTTCAAGCAGGCGACGCAGGACAAGACGTCCGATGCGCCCGAATCCGTTAATGCCAATTTTACTCATGGTGTTCTCCTGTAAACGTGTCGGTGCGACAGTTTGAACTCATCCAGGCTTAGACCATGACGGGCAGGGCGGCAATTGAAGATGCTTCATGCGCGGGGAAGTATTTGAAAAACCATACAGTAAAGTTAATGAATTTTTAAGGAAAGGAGATTATGTTGGCGCGGTGACTGTTTTTTTTCAGGAAATCCCCATGCGTACTAAATATACAAGCCTGCAGATTGCGATTCACTGGCTGGTGTTTCTGTTAATCATCGTCGCCTACTGCGCGATGGAGTTTAAAGGCTTCTTCCCACGAACCGCACGCCCGACGATCAATATGATCCACGTGTCATGCGGTATCAGTATCCTGGTGCTGATGGTGGCACGTCTGCTGGTGCGTCTGAAATTCCGCGCGCCACCGATTCAACCGAAGCCAAAAGCGATGGTGACAGGCCTGTCCCATCTGGGGCATCTGGTGGTGTATCTGCTGTTTATTGCGCTGCCGCTGATTGGCATTGTGATGATGTACAACCGGGGGAGCGACTGGTTTGCTTTTGGCATGACGATGCCGCATGCGGCGGAGTCCAATTTTGACCTGGTGGATACGCTGAAAGAGTGGCACGAGACGCTGGCAAATCTGGGCTATTTTGTGATTGGCCTGCATGCCGCCGCAGCGCTGATGCACCACTATTTCTGGAAGGACAATACGCTTCTTCGCATGATGCCGAAAAAGCGTCAGTAGTCTTTAACGCTTGCCGGGTGGCGCTGCGCTTACCCGGCCTACATTTGCATCGTAGCAGCCACCCGGCTTGTTTTTAACCCAGCAGAGCACGCTCTTCAGCCGTTAACGCCAGCGGCTGCGTTGACCCCGTCTCCGACGATTTCACCGCCGCTTCCAGCACCGCCATCACCGCTAATGCCTCAACCGGATGCACCGGGTTGGCGATCTTCCCGAGCAGGGCATCGCGCACGTTGATGTAATACTGGCGCTGATCGCCTTTCGGCGTGGTAATCGTCTGCGGTGCGCCATCAGCCCCATAGAACACCATACTGTCACTGTCTTCCCCCCAGGCTTCACTGCCTGGAATGACGCCAGACAGCAGTTGTGCCTCCTGCTGGTCGATTCGGGCTTTCACCACGCTGCCTTTGTCCCCGTGGACGGTAAAGCGTGCTGTTCCGCCAGCCACCAGCATGCTGGCGTGCAGAATGACCTTGTGCTCCGGGTAGTTCAGGACCACGTGCGCCCAGTCGTTAACTTCTGCGCCGTCGCGCAGCGTCGCAATATTCCCCTGCACCGTCTGCGGCAGGCCAAAGAGTTGCAGCGTCTGGTCGATCAGGTGCGGACCCAGGTCAAACCACAGACCGCTCCCGGGGACATTCTGCTCGCGCCAGCGCACGCGCACTTCCGGGCGGAAGCGGTCGATATGTGACTCCAGATGTTTAACCTTGCCGAGCGTGCCTTGCTCAATAATCTGCTTAATGCCGAGGAAATCGCTGTCCCAGCGGCGGTTGTGGAAGACGGAGAGCAGTAGCTGCTTTTCATCCGCCAGGGCGATCAGATCCCGGGCTTCCTGCATATCAAGCGTGAAGGGCTTATCGACGACCACATGTTTCCCTGAATTCAGGGCCAGGGTTGCCAGCGGAGCATGCGTGGCATTGGGGGAGGCGATCACCACCAGATCGACGTCCGGGTGCTGAATCGCCTCTTCCGGCGTGGCCACCACCTGCACGTCAGGCAGATCGCGTTTCACCTTCTCTTCATCCCGGGAAGAGACCACGGCCAGCCTGATGCCGTCCACAGACTGGATCAGCGGAGCATGGAACGTTTTACCGACGAAACCATACCCGATCAGCGCAATGTTGATTGTTTGAACTGTACTCATGACCTTCTCCACGTTATTACGCGCACACCGTTACCTGCAATGCGCCAGGGTCCCCAAGCTCAGGCCAGGGACGATCTAAAAAGAGTTGTTGAATGCCGGATAGCCCGGAGACCAGATAGGGTTCACAGCGGTTGACTTTCAGATGGTCGGCGACAATCCAGTGCGCATGACTCGCGGCAAGCATCGCGCGTTTAACCTCGGCATCCGCTTCTTTACCGGCACTCAGGCCGAGTTCGGCATGAATGGCGCACGCGCCGAGAATGGCGATATCTGCCCGATACCGGGACAGCAGCGACAACGTTGCGCTTCCGGCGAACAGGCGTTGTTTTGGGTCCCATTTCCCGCCGAGCAGGATCAGTTCAATGTCTTCCCGCTCGCTAAAATGCTGGGCGATATCAAGCGACGTGGTAATGACGGTAAGCGGTCCCTGAAGAAAAGTGGCGACTGCCATCACCGTGCTTCCGGCATCCAGAAACAGGGTGGAACCCGGGGGAACCTGCTGCGCGACCTGTTTACCCAGGCGCTGTTTAGTTTCCGGCAGCAGCGTGTTGCGGCCCTGACGATTCATGGCGGAGAGATTCAGGGCGATGGCCCCGCCGTGGTTTTTCTGCGCCAGGCCCTGGTTTTCCAGGTCGGTCAAATCCCGACGGATGGTGTCGGCTGACACCTGCAGCTTCTCTGCCAGTTCGGTGATGCTGGCCTGGCCCTGCTCACTGAGCAGATCGAGAACGTAGCGTTGACGAGCGGTTTTGTGCATGGCTGCAATCCTGCAAAATGTCGCAATAGTTTGCATAATACAGCATTTTGACGCAGAAGGAAGAACGATGTCGGGGGCAAACAGGAGAGAGGGGGAGCGACCGGCAGAGGGCGAAAAAAAAGCCCCGAAGGGCCTTTGATTATTTGCGACCCAGCAACAGGCCGAGAACAATACCCACCGCTCCCGCGGCGATAAGGCCGGTGAGGGGGTTATTTCTGACAGCTTCAGTGACATCGGAGACGGCATCGCTGGCCTGTGCGGCATATTTTTTAGCGGCACCTTTTACCTGATGCTTTGGTGAATCCACGAACTCACCAAACTGCTGCTGCGCTGAACCTGTCAGTTCATCAAGCTTATTTTTTGCTTTGTCTTCAGCAAACTGGGTGTTTTTATCAGTACCGAAATCAGACATTGTGCCTCCTTTTGTTAACAGGTAAAGGATAGCCTCTCTTAACAGATGTGAGGCCCGCAGGGCTAAATTCGGCCCGCAATATGGCTGTTTTCGGATATCTCTGTGCCTGAAACGCCACAGCACGCGACGCCGCTAATCGGCAAATTTCAGCAGCGCTTCGCCATCCAGGCGATAACGCACCCATTCAGACTGCGGCAGTGCACCAATGCTCAGGTAAAAGTCGATGGCAGGCTGGTTCCAGTCCAGCACGCTCCATTCAAGGCGACCGCACTGCCGTTGTACGGCGAGCTGCGCAATATGTTTCAGCAGTGCTTTTCCCGCACCCAGACCGCGATACGCCGGGGAAACATACAGATCTTCCATATAAATCCCGTTGCGGCCAAGCCAGGTTGAATAGCTGGTGAAGAACACGGCATAGCCAGCAATTTGTCCTTCACACTCAGCGATCAACGCTTCGGTTTTACTGCCTTCGCCAAAGAGTGTTTCCCGGATCTCATCCGGGGTGGTGACGACGGCTTCCGGCGCTTTCTCATACACTGCCAGTTCATAGATCATGGCGTAAATGGCCGCTGCATCGTCGGGACGGGCCTGGCGAAGGGTGATATTCATGGTTTTTCCTGATTTTTGCCTGTGTGTTGATTGATGGCGTTAAGCATACGGAGTATTGTCCGAAGAATTAAGTGCAATGAAATCAACAAATGATGAATATTATGCATCCAGCCCTGAGACGTCTTGATTTAAACCTGCTGCCTGTTTTTGATGCGATATATCGCCACCGCTCCGTTCGGCTGGCCGCTGACGAGCTGGCGATGAGCACGTCCGCACTCAGCCATGCGCTGTCGCGTTTACGTACGACCCTGAACGATCCGCTCTTTTTTCGCGAAGGGCACCGCATGTCCCCCAGCGTGTATGCCTCTCAACTCGCACCTTCTATTGCTTCCGCCTTATCGTTCCTCAACCACGAGTTAACGCCGCAGCCGCCGTTTGACCCGGCCAGCAGTACTGAGACCTTACAGATTGCGATAACCGATTTTACCGCGCTGTGCATTTTCCCGGCCCTGATGCACACCCTGCAGCTGTCCGCCCCGGGATTACGTTTTGAATTGCGCTACCTGCCGCACAGCCTGGCGCTGACGGAACTGCTGGCGGGCGAGGTGGATCTGGCGCTGGGATTTAGTACGCCGGAGGATATCCGACATCCGGAACTGGAAGAGATCGGCTGGTTTGAAGATGAGTATGTGGTCATCAGCAGCGCGAGCCGAACGCGGCTGACGCTGGAGGATTATCTCGCGGCCCGACATCTGGTGGTCACGCCATGGAATGAGAAACAGGGCGTTCTGGATGTGCGGCTCGAGCAGTTAGGCTATACCCGACACATTGCGATCAAAACGCCGTCGATGCTCAGCGCGCCGTTTATCGTGGCGGAAAGTGACCTGCTGATGGCCATTCCACGGTATGCGGCCGAGAAGCTGATGGCGGCAGTGGATATTAAAATTTTTGACTTACCGTTCTCAATACGAAGATTTGAGGTGAAAATTTACTCCCATAAACGCAGCGGTCAGCGGGGCGCGACGCGCTGGCTTAAGGAAGAACTACAAACGCTGGCGCAGGCTTGCAGGGGAGAATAGGCCGGGCAAGCGCAGCGCCACCCGGCAAGCAAGGGGGTATCGCAATATTCCAGGCGTGGAGACTGTTAATCTTGCTAATTATGGAGAAGTTATACTGGCCGCATATCGTTGTGCGGCAGCAATCGTCCTGTCGTCAAAAATATACTGTTCGAAATGATGGCTCGCATCGGTGACGCGATAAATTTTCCATTTACCGTCTTCATTGCGCAGATACACGTTTAACCGCTGTTTTTGCCCATTACCTGTCCCCAGGTCGACGTTAACAACTTTTCCGGACACCGAGTTTATCGCGTTGCTTACGCTTAGGTCAGGGATCCACTCCGCCGCATAGTCTTGCGTATAGGTAAAATAATCAGAGCCGATAATTTCTTGTTCACAGAGAGAGGAAATTTTCTGCAGCCGGGAGAGCGTGTCTTGCGCAATATAATCACGCATTTTTGGTGAATCGAGATTATCTTCTTTGCTGTCTGTAACGAAAGCAGTGAGGTAAAACGTGTAAAAGTCATGAGTACGTTTTTCCGGCGCATCCATTTGTGTCGAACATCCCGTAAGAAACAGGCACATCAAGAGAACGTAACGCATCAGCTTTTCCTGTAAATTTTGTAAGCAGGGCGTGCGGAGCGATATCCCGGGCCACCCCACATATCTCTTTGTCTGAAATCAGAGTACCAGGTAGTGCCGTCATAAATTGCCATGTGACCCGCAGGATTACCTCCCGTATAGGGCTGAATAACAACCACATCGCCTTCCTGTAATGTTTCACCTTGTCCTAAAACTCGGAAACCTGCCCGTTCAAGGTTACTGCCATAGTCTTTTGCGGTAGGTGCATTGCCAATATCCACGCCACCTGCACGTATTGCCTTACGCGTAAATTCTCCACAGCGTTTTTGCGATGAAGTGCCTGCATTTTGGCGTGCATGCAGGGCCGCTGCGTGTTTGTTCCATGCCATGTGTTAACTCCTGTTGTATATGAAACCGTCACTAAACAACGGGAGCCTCATTCCGGTTAGGCAAATAATGTCATTAAAAAATTATATATTTCAGTGCATTACTATTTTTGAAGTTTTATTCGCTTGGTTGATGATATGCGGTAGATATGCTGATGTTGCAACGGAAACAGAAGGTTTACATCGACATAAAAGTTAAATACCATACCCCCCTATAGTATCAGGAGGGCGTATGCCGCATTCACCCGAAGATAAAAAACGTATTCTTACCCGCGTCCGTCGCATTCGGGGCCAGGTTGAGGCCCTTGAACGCGCGCTGGAGTCGGGCGACCCCTGTCTGGCCATTTTGCAGCAAATTGCCGCCGTGCGCGGGGCTGCCAATGGCCTGATGGGCGAAATGGTCGAAATTCACCTCAAAGATGAGCTGGTGACGGGAGAAACCACGCCGGATCAGCGAGCCGTACGCATGGCGGAAGTCGGCCATTTGCTGCGCGCTTATCTAAAATAAACCCACACACCTCACAATAAGGGAAGACAATATGAAATCTCGCGCTGCAGTTGCATTTGGACCCGGCCAGCCGCTCAAAATCGTTGAAATCGACGTCGCGCCGCCAAAAAAAGGCGAAGTGCTCATCAAAATCACCCATACCGGCGTATGCCACACCGATGCGTTTACGCTGTCCGGTGACGATCCGGAAGGCGTCTTCCCGGCGGTGCTCGGCCATGAAGGGGGCGGGATTGTGGTGGAAGTGGGCGAGGGCGTGACCAGCCTGAAACCAGGCGACCACGTGATCCCGCTGTACACGGCGGAATGCGGCGAGTGTAAGTTCTGTAAATCCGGTAAGACCAACCTCTGCCAGGCGGTTCGCGCCACCCAGGGGAAAGGGCTGATGCCGGACGGTACCACCCGCTTCTCGTACAACGGCGAACCTGTCTATCACTACATGGGCACCAGCACCTTCAGCGAATACACCGTTTGCGCGGAGATCTCGCTGGCGAAGGTCAATCCGCAGGCGCCGCTGGATAAAGTCTGCCTGCTGGGCTGCGGTGTCACCACTGGCATTGGCGCGGTGCATAACACGGCAAAAGTGAAAGAGGGCGACACCGTGGCGGTATTCGGGCTTGGCGGCATCGGTCTGGCGGTGATTCAGGGCGCGGTTCAGGCGAAAGCCGGTCGCATCATCGCGGTTGACACCAATCCGGAGAAATTCAAACTGGCGGGTGAAATGGGTGCGACTGATTTTGTGAACCCGAAAGATCACGACAAGCCGATTCAGGACGTCATCGTCGAGATGACCGACGGCGGCGTTGACTTCAGCTTCGAATGTATCGGCAACGTTGACGTCATGCGCTCCGCGCTTGAGTGCTGCCACAAAGGCTGGGGCGAGAGCATCATCATTGGCGTGGCCGGTGCAGGCCAGGAGATCAAAACCCGTCCCTTCCAGCTGGTCACCGGGCGCGTGTGGCGCGGTTCCGCCTTTGGCGGCGTGAAGGGCCGTACCCAGCTTCCGGGGATGGTTGAAGATGCCATGGTCGGCAAGATCCAGCTCGACCCGTTCATTACCCACCGTTTACCGCTGGAGCAGATCAACGAAGCGTTCGATCTGATGCACGAAGGAAAATCTATCCGTACCGTGATTCATTTCGGCGACAAGTAACTCTTCTGCCAGCGGTTTTTCGCCGCTGGCGTTGCTTTAATATTCTTCTCTAAAGTGTGACCAGTGCGGCGTTTTTAGCCGTAATCTAAATCTCTGCCGTGCCGATGACTATCTGACAGGCGTGTTTTTACGCATCTTACCTACAAGAGAGTCGACGGTCATGGACAACACTACTTCGATGCCGGCGCAGCGTAAGCTGAGCTTCTTGCATCACATCAGGCTGGTTCCGCTGTTTTCCTCCATTCTCGGTGGCATTATTCTGCTTTTTGCCTTGAGCTCGGGTCTGGCAGGGTATTTCCTGTTACAGGCCGATAACGATCAGCAGGATGTTACATCCGAAATTCAGGTGCGTATGGGGCTGTCGAACAGCTCAAACCATCTGCGAACCGCACGCATCAACATGATCCACGCCGGTGCGGCCAGCCGTATCGCAGAGATGGATGCCATGAAGCAGAACATCCGTGAGGCGGAAACGCGGATTAAGCAGTCCCAGGATAGCTTTACCGCCTACATGAACCGTTCCGTGCGTACCTCTGCCGACGAAGCGCTGGATGCTGACCTGAAAGCGCGCTACGACGCCTATATCGCGGGCCTGCAGCCGATGGTCAAATTTGCCAAAAACGGCATGTTCGAGGCGATCATCAACCACGAAAACGAAACGGCGCGTCCGCTGGATGACGCCTACAACGCCGTACTGCTGAAGGCGATTAAGATCCGTACCGATCGCGCCAATGCGCTAACGGCACAGGCGCACAGCCGCACGCAGCTGGGGCTGATGTTTATGGTCGGCGCGTTTGCGCTGGCGCTGGTGCTGACGGCGATGACCTTTGTTGTGCTGCGCCGCACGGTGATCAACCCGCTGCAGCGTGCCGCAAAACGCATCGAAAATATCGCCAAAGGCGACCTGACGATGCCGGACGACGTGGCCGGACGCAGCGAAATTGGCCGCCTGACGCGCGATCTGCAAACCATGCAGCACTCCCTTGAAAACACCGTCGGCACCGTCCGTCAGGGGGCGGAAGAGATCTACCGCGGCACCAGCGAGATTTCAGCTGGTAATACCGATCTCTCTTCCCGTACCGAGCAGCAGGCGGCGGCCATTGAGCAGACTGCCGCCAGTATGGAACAGTTGACCGCGACGGTGAAACAGAACGCCGATAACGCCCACCATGCCAGCAAGCTGGCGGAAGATGCCTCCGGGAAAGCCAGCCGCGGCGGTCAGATGGTCTCCGGGGTGGTCAAAACCATGGGCAATATCTCCAGCAGTTCGAAGAAGATCTCTGAGATTACCGCGGTCATTAACAGTATTGCGTTCCAGACCAATATCCTGGCGCTGAACGCGGCGGTAGAAGCCGCGCGTGCGGGCGAGCAGGGGCGCGGTTTTGCCGTGGTGGCAAGTGAAGTCCGAACGCTTGCAAGCCGCAGTGCGAATGCTGCAAAAGAGATCGAAAGCCTGATCAACGAATCGGTTTCGCTGATTGACCAGGGCTCCGGTGAAGTGGTTGCCGCCGGTAATACCATGAATGAAATTGTCGAAGCGGTGAAACGCGTTACCGACATCATGCTGGAGATCGCCGCCGCGTCCGATGAGCAGAGCCGCGGTATCGTGCAGGTCAGTCAGGCGATTTCTGAGATGGATAAAGTGACCCAGCAGAACGCCTCGCTGGTGGAAGAAGCCTCTGCCGCGGCGGCGTCTCTGGAAGAACAGGGCGCACGTCTGACCGAGGCGGTTGGCGCGTTTCGTCTGAGCGGCGCGAAGCCGGGCCGCGCGGCAACCTCTGCGCCAGTGGCGAAGAGTGCGCCGTTGCGTCCCGCGGCAGCGGTTTCCGGAGATAACTGGGAGACGTTCTGAGTCGCCAGCAGTGTCGGGTGGCGCTTCACTTACCCGACCTACGTATGGCCTACAAAAAAGGGACCTTTCGGTCCCTTTTCTTATCTGTTACTGCTTATCGGGTAACGCGTACGCGATAACGTAATCACCGCGATCCGGCGACTGACGAGCACCGCCGGCGTTAATGATGATGTATTGTTTACCGGTTTTTGGCGACACGTAGGTCATCGGGCCGGACTGGCTGCCGACCGGCAGGCGGTCTTTCCAGATCTCTTTCCCGGTGGCGGTATCAAACGCGCGCAGGTAGAAATCTTGCGTGCCGGCAAAGAACAGCAGGCCGGACTGCGTTGACAGCGACGCACCCAGCGTCGGCATCCCGATCGGGATGGGCATGTGCATGCGAATGCCGAGCGGGCCGGTATCTTCCACCGTGCCGACAGGAACCTGCCACACCAGCTTGCCGGATTTCAGGTCAACCGCCGACATGGTGCCAAACGGCGGTTTCTGGCACGGAATGCCCAGCGGTGACAGGAAGCGCTCGCGCATCGCACCGAACGGTGTGCCGTCCATCGGGACAATCCCCATTTCAATGCCGCTGGCGTTTTTCGCCACGTTAGCGCGCGGCACCATGTAGTTTGCCAGACCCAGGCGCATGTCGTTGACGAACATCAGGCTGTTGTTTGGGTCAATGGAGACGCTGCCCCAGTTCATCCCGCCGAGAGAGCCGGGGAACTGCAGGGAACGGTCGAGGCCCGGCGGGGTGAAGACACCCTGATGACGCATCTCCTTAAACTGAATGCGGCACAGCAGCAGGTCAACAGGCGTCGCCCCCCACATATCAGACTCGGTGAGCGTCTGATTGCCTATCATTGGCATACCAACGGAGTACGGCTGGGTCGGAGAGTAGCGTTCACCTTCAACGTTGCCCGCCGGAACGGGACGTTCCTCAACCTTCGCCACTGGCTTACCGGTTTCGCGGTTAAGCATGAAAATCATGCCCTGCTTGCTGGTCTGCACCAGCACAGGCGTGGTGCCGCCTTTACCGTCTGGCAGATCGTACAGCAGCGGCTGGGAAGGCAGGTCAAAGTCCCACAGGTCGTGGTGAGTGGTCTGGAAATGCCAGCGGACCTGACCGGTGGCCGCGTCGACGGCGACGATGGACGAGCTGTACTTGTCGTCCAGCGCGGTGCGTTCACCTGCCCAGAAGTCTGGCGTGGCGTTGCCGGTTGGCAGGTAGATCAGGTTCAGTTTGGCGTCGTAGGACATCGCTGACCAGACGTTCGGCGTACCGCGGGTGTAGGTCTGGCCTTCCGGCGGCAGGCCGGTCAGGTTCGGATTACCCGGATCCCACGCCCAGGCCAGTTTACCGGTGTGAACGTCATACGCGCGCACCACGCCCGGCGGTTCGCCGGTGGAGTAGTTATCCGCGACGCGACCGCCGACCACGACGACATTCCCGGCAACCAGCGGCGTGGAGGTCTGCTGATAATAACCCGGCTTGATCTCGCCCATGCCGACGCTCAGGTCAACGGTGCCATGGTCGCCAAAGTCTTCACAGAGCTTGCCGGTATCCGCATTGATGGCAATCAGGCGCGCATCAGTGGTCGGCAGGAACAGGCGGCGAGGGCAGGCCGCAGGCTGTGTGTCTGCCTGTGACGTTGTCACGTTTGAACGATCTTCAAAATAGCCCAGACCGCGGCAGCGCTGCCAGTTAGGCGCCGTGGCTTTGGGATCGTAGCGCCATTTTTCTTTACCGGAATCCACGTCCAGGGCCAGCACTTTACTGTACGGGGTACAGACATAGAGCGTGTCGCCAACCTGCAATGGCGTGTTCTGATCTTCCGCGCCGGAGCCGTTGCTCTGCGGAATATCGCCGGTGTGCGCAACCCAGGCGACCTTCAGGTCGTTGACGTTTTGCTTGTTAATCTGATCCAGCGCGGCGAAGCGGTCACCGTGCGTGGTGTTGCCCCAGTGCTCCCAGTTTTTTTGCTGCTCGCCGGGTGCGACGGGTTTAACCGGAACGGGCTCGTTTGCCGCCACGAGGGTCTGCGGCTTGAACATCCAGCCCAGGCTGACCAGCATAGCCACCGCGAGCAGCGCCGCAACGCCAAATGCAGGCGCTTTATTCGCCGTGCGGTGGTTGGCTGTACGCAGGAAAGGCCAGACGACGGCACAAAGGAACGCCAGCACTGCAAAGGTAAACAGGCGGGAGAAGAGCGGCCAGAAATCCCAGCCTGCATCGCTTACTGCCCAGAACAGCGAGGCGATAAACGCGATGGCGTAAAGCACGATCCCACTGCTGCGGTTGAGGAAAATCAGGACTGCGGCAATCACCATCGCCACACCCATCATCAGGAAGTAACCACTTCCGCCCACGGTGGCGAGCTTAAAGCCCAGACCGCCGACGGCCAGACCGATGAGCATCATCAGTCCGGCAAGAAGCCACTGCAGAATACGCGGTATTCCACGTGGCGCGCTGCCAAATGCCATTTCTCTCTCCTTTAGATCCCCCGCCGTGTCGGGAATGTACCAGTTGGGTAATAAATGCGGTGGGATTGATGATTGATACAGGTGAATTCGTTTTTATCAAACCGTTTGTGAACCATTTGGTGAATTCGTGGCTATGATAAAACTGTTAAATTGTTTTACGCAATTGTTAATGATTTATTCCGCATTATTTGATTAACGCACAGGTCAGTCCCCTCTCCCCTCAGGGGAGAGGGTCAGGGTGAGGGGGGTATTAAACCGGCATCGATTTACGAATAGCGCTCAGCAGCGTCTGCGCGCCGGTGGAAAGCGGGGTATCCACCCGGGTTAAAATGCCGATAGGTTCACCGGCGCCGGGAGAGGTTATCGGCAGGGCGGTCAATGTTCCCTGGCGCAAATCATCTTTCACCGCCCCGGAGGGGACGAACCAGACGTAGTCATAGTCCAGCGTGAGCTGGCGCGACAGCGAGGCCGAGAGCGTTTCGATACACCCTGAAGGGAGCGTACACCCCTGCATCTGCAGCAAGTTTTCAGCGGCCTGGCGCGGGACGGTCCCTTTCGGGCAAACCACCACTGGCCACTCCATGACGCGGCTTAAGGTGACGGTGTCCTGCAGCAGAGGATGATCGGGACGTACCACCAGCTTCAGCGATTCAAGGAACAACAATTCGTAGTTAAGACCGACCATCAGTTCGGGGTCGGACATCCGACCGATGCCAAGATCCAGTTCGCCCGATTTCAGCCCGGCGAGCAACATGGTGTTATTCATGGTGGCAACCTGAAGCGTGGTATGCCGCTGTTGCTTGTGGAACTGGCCGATAACCGGAGGGAGAATGCCCAGCGCGGCGGTTGGCAGGGCACCCACGCGCACGACCTCGTGGGTTTGCTCTTCTTTTCGGTGCAGGGACTGGCCTGCGGTATTGAGCGCATCCAGGACTTTCACCGCGTGCGTCAGGAACTGTTCGCCCACGAGAGTAAGCTGTGCCCCTAACCGACCGCGGTCAAAAAGACGGGCACCGGTCAGCTGTTCCAGTTCATTAAGGGTTTTGGAGAGCGCGGGTTGGCTCAGGTTAAGGGTTTCAGCCGCACGCCCCAGTGTTCCCTGTTGAGCGACGGCCACAAATGTATGCAAATGGCGCAAGCGTATGCGCTGACTGAACAGACCATTTTTTTCCATAGGCGATGTTAAAAACAGAGCGATGCGGGTGACAAGTTAAGTTGTTTAATTTTGATAACTTGATAGCAAAATATTTTTAACATTTGATCTGTTTGAGTTACAACATGTTTTTCGGCAGGATCAGATAAGCGAACGTCCTTGTTCATTTATTGCTCATTGCAGGGTGGGAAAGGGAAACAGGTTTAGATCACGCCATCACCGCCGTCAGAACACCATACCTGACCGGAGGTAAATGAACACTCGTCCGAGGCCAGCGTGACGTACAGCGGGGCAATCTCAACGGGTTGACCCGGACGCCCCAGCGGCGTATCTCCCCCAAACTCCTTCACTTTTTCCATCGGCTGGCCGCCGCTGGATTGCAGTACCGTCCAGTAAGGGCCGGGGGCGACCGCGTTGACGCGAATGCCTTTCGGGCCGAGCTGTTTGGCTAAGGATTTGGTAAATACCGCCAGACAGGCTTTGGTCTGGGCATAATCCAGCAGCACCGGGCTGGGCTTCACCGCCTGCACGGAGGAAGTATTAATGATGACGGACGACGCTTTCAGATGGCGCAGCGCCGCCTTAGTGATCCAGAAAGGCGCGTAAACGTTGGTTTTGAACGTCGCGTCAAAGTCTTCGGTAGTCAGCTCCTCAAGGGATTCCCGGAACTGCTGACGACCCGCGTTATTCACCAGAATGTCCAGACCGCCCAGTTTCGCAACGGCTTCCTCAACCAGGTTCTGGCAGAAGGTCTCATCCCGCACGTCGCCCGGCAGCGCCACGGCGGTGCGGCCCTCCGCTTTAATCAGGTCGATGACCTCAGCGGCATCTTTTTCTTCTTCAGGCAGGTAGTTGATGGCCACGTCAGCGCCTTCACGGGCATAGGCAATCGCCACTGCGCGACCGATACCGGAATCCCCACCGGTTATCAGCGCTTTTTTACCGGCAAGGCGACCATGCCCTTTGTAGCTTTTTTCCCCGTGGTCGGGTACAGGTTGCATTTCAGATGCCAGTCCCGGCGGCGTTTGCGGCTGTTCCGGGAACGGGGGTTGCGGGTAAGCGTTCGTACGTTGTGTATCACTCATAGCTGACTCCTTAAGCCAAGGGGTAAGATTTGATGGATAGATGCAGCGTTAACGCTTCGCTGAATTATTTCTGCAAACGATCAACACGGACGACGGCAGGGGATGATTTTTTATCAAGCGAACCGTTGATACTGATCATCTGGTCGGGTTTTACCGTTCTGCCGTCGAAGACTGCCTGGGGAATAATAACGTCGATTTTTCCGGTTTTATCCTGAAATACAAACTTATCGCCGCTACCATCAATAAGATTACCGCGTAAGGAAATGGTTGCACCATCGTGGAGCTGTTTCGCCTGATCGATGGTCCTAATTCGCGCGTCATCGGTTCCGCGATATCCGCTATCAAGTGCGTGCGGCGGCGGTGGCGCTTCACCTTTTTGTAACCCGCCGTTATTATCTGCCCATGCGGCCGGAACCAGAAATATCAAAAAAGCGGAAATAAGCGATAATTTCATCGGATATCCTTCATTTTAGGTGTCTTGACTTATTAAGTATTGTTGCTATTCCTTTAGGTGGCAAATGTGATAAGTCCTAAAAACATTCGCGTTAGAAATCAAAATTATTGGATAATAAGCGAAACGGTGACGATGGCCATGAAGCGTGAAAATGAAAAGTTACCCGGGATAGATGAAAGTTATCGCTTGCTGACGTTTGAATACGCGTTTCGTCAGGTAGGGTTTATTGTTCTTTTAGGTATTATCGTGGCGGCTATTGCCGGTCTGTTTTCAAGCGGAATGGTCAGCGATACGGCTAAGGCGAATGCCGATAAATCCCTGACCATCAATTATGAGCGCTTTGGCCGACGGGAGACGGAGACACGGATGCAGCTCGCGTTTCCGGTGAAAACGGAGGGGACCTATACCCTCATCATCACCAGCGAGAGCAGCGATGCGTATGAGCCTGGCAGCGTCTGGCCTCAGCCGGACAGCATGTTGAGCCACGGCAACAGCCTCTATTTTGTGTATCACAACCTGAAAAAGACAGACACCTTTTCGGTATTACTCTTCACCACACCGTCCCGGGCCGGCAAATGGAACTCGGTCATCCGCGTAAATAACGGGCCGGAGATTAACATCTGGCAATTTATTTACCCGTAGGAGGCTGATATGGATATGGTCTTTCGTGCGCTGGCGATTTATCTGTTCCTCGTGGTGGTATTTAAAGTGGCCGGGCGACGCGCGCTGCTGCAGATGACCAGCTTTGATCTCATCCTGCTTCTGATAATTAGTGAAGCCACGCAACAGGCGCTTCTTGGCGAGGATTTTTCAGTCACCGGGGCGATGATTACGATTACTACCCTGGTGGTAGTGGATATTATTTTCGGGTTAATGAAGAAATATTTTTCGCCTGTCGAAAATATCCTTGATGGCACCCCCGTGATTCTGGTGGAAAACGGCATCCCTTTAGCGGATAAACTCAAAAAAGTCGATGTCTCTTGCGATGATATTCTGGTATCAGCGCGACAGAATAATGGCATTACTGAAATGAGTAAAATTAAATATGCCATACTTGAACGCAATGGACATATTTCAATCATTCCTTTCGAGAAATAAGAGGCGGCAAGATGAGCAATCTTTTGCACGATAACCATTACACGGTGGGTGAACTGACGAAAAAGGTGGCGAGCAAATTAACCGATCTCGGGCTTCGCTTAACCACGGCGGAATCCTGCACCGGGGGAAAGCTCTCGGTGGCGCTTTGCGCAGAAGAGAACACCGCCGATTTTTATGATGTCGGTCTGGTGGTGTTCAGCGATGGCGCAAAAGAGCGGATCCTCGGCGTAAGCCCGCAGACGCTTGAACGGTATACCGCCGTCAGTGAACAGACGGTCACCGAGATGGCTGCCAGTATCCGCGACATCGCCCAGGCGGATATTAGCATTGCCATCAGCGGCTACGCAGGCCCTGAAGGGGGCGACGATGGTACGGCGGCGGGAACGGTCTGTTTCGGCTGGAATATCTGTGGCCAGACGCACACCCGCACCGTGCTGTTCTCCGGCGACTGTCAGGACGTGGTGGAAAAGGCGGTGCAATTTTCATTGGCTGAACTGGTGAGCCTGTTATCCGACGGCAATAAAGGCTGAACGCAGGGGGAGGTTATATGGCAGTCATCGTGATTACCGGCGGAACCGCGGGGGTGGGAAAAGCCACGGCGCTGCACTTTGCCAGGGCAGGTTACGACGTCGGGCTTATCGCCCGCGATGAAGCCAGCCTGCACTCCACGCAGGAGGAGCTGCGGCGGTTTGGCGTTAATGCCCACGCCGTGCAGGCGGACGTCGCCGACAGTCAGGCGGTGGTGGATGCCGCCAACGAGATTGAGTATCGCCTCGGTGCGATTGATGTCTGGGTGAATAATGCCATGGGCGCGGTGCTGGCACCGTTTCGCACCCTGACACCGGATGAGTTTCGTCGCGTGACGGAAGTGACGTACCTCGGCTTTGTCAACGGCACGCGCGCCGCCCTTGAGCTGATGGTTCCCCGCGACAGGGGCGTGATTATCCAGGTTGGCTCGGCGCTGGCGTACCGATCCATCCCGCTGCAGTCAGCCTACTGCGGGGCCAAAGCGGCGATCCGCGGCTTTACCGACGCGGTGCGTACCGAGCTGATGCATGAGAACAGCCGGGTACAGATTTCGATGGTGCAGATGCCGGGGCTCAATACCCCGCAGTTCGAATGGGCGCGCAATAAGTTCGCCTGGGCGATGCGCCCGGTGCCGCCGGTGTTTGAGCCTGAAGTGGCCGCCAGCGCCATTTTCCGGGTCGCACAAAAACCGGTTCGGGAGCTGTGGGTCGGCGGCAGTACCATCCAGTCGATTGTCGGGCAGTTCTTCTTCCCCGGTTTTCTTGACCGGCTGATGGTGAAAAAAGCCTGGGAAGGGCAGATGACCGACAACCTGAACGCACCGGATCGCCAGGACTATCTCGATCAACCGGTTAACGATCTGCACAAAATTCATGGTCGTTTTACTGACGAGGCGAAAACCCGCGCGTCGTCCGTGACCTCCGGTATGCCGGGCAAAGTGGCGTTAGGTGCCCTCGCGGTGGCGGGGATTGTGGTCACACGTCTGCTCACCCGCCGGAAGCCGTAATCAGCGCAGCGCGCTGCGGTGCGTCCAGAACCAGCGATAACCGTAGCCGCCAAGTGTGAGCTCAACGGTTTTACCGCAAATCAGGGCGTCATCGTAGCGCTTGTCCGCGAGGCAGGCAGTCCAGGTGGCGTTACGGATCCCCTTCGCCGTAAACTGCACCGGCTGGTCGCTAAAGTTAACGAAGGTGAGGATGCTGCGCTCGTCGGTCTCATAATAGAGACCCAGTACCGCGTCATGATCGAGGGTGATAAGCCGAAACGGCGCCACGGCAATTTCAGGAAACTCCGAGCGGGTATTGGCAATATCAATGATCCGGTGCAGCAGCGAATTGCGGTGAAGCAGAGAATCGGCGACGTTCACCTTTTGATAGCGGTACGGACCGTGGTCGATGATTGGGGCAATGAAACGCTGCGGATCCGCCGCAGAAAAACCGCCCCCCTGCGATCCGGCCCACTGCATCGGGGTGCGGACAGCGTAGCGCTCCTCCAGGTCGAGGTCGTCACCCATACCTATTTCATCACCATAGCGCATCACCGGGACGCCCGGCAGGGAAAAGAGCACCGCGTGGCAGAACGCCAGCCGCTTCTGATCGCCATTGAGCATCGGTGCCAGGCGTCGGCGGATCCCACGCTGGTAGACGTTCATCTCTTCGTCAGGGGCGAAGGTGTCGAGAACAAACTGTTTATCTTTCTGAGAGATGCCTTCCAGATCCAGCTCGTCATGATTGCGCAGCCAGTTGGCGAAACAGCATGAATCCGGCGGGACGATCATTTTCTTCACCGCGTTGCGCAGCGGGCGGGCGCTCTTCCGGGCCAGGCTGACGTAGAAATACTTGTTAAGCCAGAAATTGAGGACCAGATTCAGCCGGTCATTGTTGCCAAAATAGTCCCGATAGGCTTCCACCTCGACATCTACTTCTCCCAGCAGGATTGCGTTCGGATTGTGCTCCTCAATCAGACGGCGCATATGCTCGAGGATCCAGAGCCCTTTTTTCTCATCACCGTTTCCTGCCTGAGTGGTGAGATGGGACGCGGCATCCAGGCGGAATCCCGACACCCCCAGCTTGAGCCAGAAAAGAATGATGTTCTCAATCTCTTTTAGTACCGCGGGAGAGGTCAGATTCAGATCAGGCTCGTGGCGATAGAACATGTGCCGATAGTATTGCCCCGCCTCGTCATCCCAGCTCCAGATGCTTTTTTCCACGCCGGGGAACATCGGGGGCGTATCATCGTCGTCATTATCCGACCAGAGATAGTAATCACGATACGGTGACGCCGGGTTGCGACGGGCCTGCTGGAACCAGGGATGGGTATCCGAGGTATGCTGGATCAGCAGCTCAATAATGACCTGCATGCCCAGCTCCCGGGCCTGCTCGATAAAGGCGATGATGTCGGCCAGCTTTCCGAAGCGGGGATCCACCTGGAGATGGTCGCTGACGTCGTAACCTTCATCAAGAAAAGGGGTGAGATAAAACGGGGTGATCCAGATAACCGTCGCGCCCATGCGGCGAATATAACGCAGCTTGGCCGTGATCCCGGCGATGTCCCCGCAGCCATCGCCGTTTAAATCATAAAAGAGCGCGGTATCAATCTGGTAAATAATGGCCCGTGTATGCCAGCCTGCCATCCTGCACCTCAGTGGTAACCTTCTGTATCAGAAACCTTGCCCCGAAAGACGTAATAGCTCCAGGCGGTGTACACCAGAATCACCGGAATAATGAGCAACGTCCCGACCAGCATAAACAGCTGGCTGGCGGGCGGCGCCGCGGCTTCCCACAGGGTGATGCGCGGCGGAATAATATTAGGCCACAGGCTGATACCGAGCCCACTGAACCCGAGGAAGATCAGCCCCAGCGTCAGCAGGAAGGGGCGCGAGTGGCTGTCCGGGTTGCGGGTCAGGCGCCAGATCAGCACGCTGAAGAGCCCCACCAGCAGCGGCACCGGCAGGAACCAGAAGAAGTTGGGCAGGGTAAACCAGCGTTCGGCCACGTACTGCCAGCCGAGCGGCGTCCAGATGCTGACCACCGCGATAACCACCACCAGCGCCAGCAGCACGTGGCGGGTTAACTCGCGCATGCGGGCCTGCAGGGCGCCTTCGCTTTTCATAATCAGCCATGTGGTGCCCAGCAGGGTGTAGGCGACAACCAGCCCGATACCGCAGAAGAGGTTGAATGGTGTAAGCCAGTCCAGCGCCGAGCCAACAAACCGCCGACCCTCCACGTCGAAGCCGTTAATCACCGCGCCCACGACCACCCCCTGGCTGAAGGTGGCGAGCAGGGAGCCGCCGGCAAAAGAGTAGTCCCAGAATTTGCGGTGGGAGGGCGTGGCTTTGAAGCGGAACTCAAAGGCGACGCCGCGAAAGATAAGGCCGATCAGCATGGCGGTGAGGGGAATGGTCAGCGCATCAATAATTACCGCATAGGCCAGCGGAAACGCGCCGAAGAGGCCCGCGCCGCCGAGAACCAGCCAGGTTTCGTTGCCGTCCCAGACGGGCGCTACGCTGTTAACCATCACGTCACGCTCTCGGGCGTCGCCGACGAAGTTAAACAGCAGGCCAATCCCCAAATCAAAGCCATCCATAATGATGTACATCAGTGTGGCGAACACGATGATGGCAAACCAGATCACTGAGATATCGACACCCATCAGATCCTCTCCTCTTCCGGAACAGACTCCGCGGCAGACAGCGGACGGGCAGGCGTGCCCGACGTGTTTGACGTCAGCGTAGCAACAGGCTGAGGGCCTTTCTTAATCAGCCGGATGAGATAAACATAGCCCACGCCAAACACCGACGAGTAGACGACGATGAACGCCAGCAGGCTGATGCTCATCTGCAGGGTGCTGTGCAGCGATACCGCATCGACCGTGCGCAGATAGCCGTAGACGACCCACGGCTGACGGCCCACTTCGGTGGTTACCCAGCCGGCGAGCAGCGCCAGCAGACCGGCAGGCCCCATACAGAGCGCAAACCAGTGGAACGGGCGGGAGTGGAACAGTCGATGTCGATAGCGCAGCCAGAGGCTGATAAGACCCAGCGTGATCATCAATAGGCCCATCCCGACCATGATGCGGAACGACCAGAAGACGATGGTGGAGTTAGGGCGATCCTCTTTCGGGAAATCTTTCAGGGCCGGAACCTGTTTATCCAGGCTGTGGGTCAGGATCAGGCTGCCGAGGGCAGGGATCTCCAGACCGTATTTGGTACGTTCCTCTTCCATATCCGGCAGGCCGAACAGCAGCAGCGGGGTGGCTTCGCCAGGCGGGTTTTCCCAGTGCCCCTCAATGGCCGCGATTTTTGCCGGCTGGTGCTCCAGCGTGTTCAGGCCGTGCATATCGCCGACGACGGCCTGGATGGGCGCGACCAGCAGCGCCATCCACATCGCCATGGAAAACATGGTGCGGATGGCGGGGGTATCGTTACCGCGCAGCAGATGCCACGCGCCCGATGCGCCGACAAACAGGGCGCTGCTCAGGAAGGCGGCGATAGCCATATGGATCAGACGGTACGGGAAGGAGGGGTTAAACACGATCGCCAGCCAGTCTTCCGGAATAACCTGGCCGTTCTGAATGGTGAAGCCCTGCGGTGTGTGCATCCAGCTGTTGGAGGCGAGGATCCAGAAGGTCGACATCAGCGTGCCGAGTGCGACCATGCAGGTTGAGAAGAAATGCAGCCCCGGGCCAACCTTATTCCAGCCAAACATCATGACGCCGAGGAAACCGGCTTCCAGGAAGAAGGCGGTTAACACCTCGTAGGTCAGCAGTGGGCCGGTAATACTGCCCGCGAACTGGGAGAATCCGCTCCAGTTGGTGCCAAACTGGTACGCCATGACCAGCCCGGAGACGACGCCCATACCGAAGTTAACGGCAAAGATCTTGAGCCAGAAATGATAAAGCGATCGCCAGACGTCGTTTCTGGTGCGCAGCCACATCCCTTCCAGCACCACCAGATAGCTGGCGAGCCCGATGGTGATAGCGGGAAAAAGAATATGGAACGAGACGGTAAAAGCGAACTGAATTCTGGCCAGATGAAATGCATCGAGTTCGAACATGGTCCGTACCTCTGAAACGATGGGGCACGAGAATTGCCAGGCAGCGCAGGACTGCCTGGCAAAACCGATTACGGTTTTTTCTTACCTGCGCCCAGCTCGGCGCCGGTCAAAGGGTCGGCGTGTGGATCGGATTTCGTGCGGGCAGACATCGCCTTAACCAGGGTTGCCTGTTCGGTCGTGAGCGTCACGCTTGCGCTACCATCTCCGCCGTCAACCGCAGGCTGGGGTGACTCAACGTAATCGAAATGCTTATCGCTGTTCCAGCTTCCGCGAACCTCTCCACCTTCAGACATATTGTAGTACTTGTTGGTGAATTCCTCGATTGGCGGCAGTTTTCCCGGTGGGAAGTTATTACGGATGGACTGCAGCGCCTTCTCAAAGGAGAGCTGATGCGCCGCCTCACGGGTCATCAGAAATGCCAGCGCATCCTTGACGCCGGGATCGTCGGTCACGTTGATCAGCCGCTCGTAGATAATCTTCGCCCGGGCTTCTGCTGCCACGTTTGAACGCAGGTCGGCCGTTGGCTCGCCAATGGTGTCGACGTAGGCCGCCGTCCAGGGGACGCCCGCCGAGTTGGTCAGCGGAGTGCCGCCGCCGTAAAGCAGGGAGGTGATGTGGCTGTCGTTACCGTTTTCGGTCATCGACCGGTACAGCTCAGCCTCGTTTTCCACCCCTTCCGCCAGGGCGCCTTTCGCGCCCTTATTCAGCATTCCCACCAGGGTACCGATGATTTCGAGATGGCTTAGCTCCTCGGTAGCGATATCCATCAGCATATCTTTTCGGCCCGGATCGTCATCGCTCAGGCCTTGCGTAAAGTAGCGGCAGGCGGCAGCCAGCTCGCCCTGCGGCCCGCCAAACTGCTCCAGTAAAAGATTGGCCAGGCCCGGGTTAGGTTCAGCTACGCGAACCGTGTATTGCAACTGTTTAACGTGTCGAAACATGCGCACTCTCCTGTGGGTTATTTTTTCGCTTCGACACCCGACGCGTCTGAACGCAGCAGGAACTGTTCCGTCGTTTGCGGGATATGGCGAATCAGCCAGTCGGCCATTTCGCGCTCTTCGGCGAGGATGGTCTCAATCGCGGGGATCGAGGCGGTATCGCCCGCTTTTTTAGCCGCCGCCAGCAGAGAGGTATAACAGGCGATTTCAAACTGCTCGAAGACATAGCCGCTGATGGAGCCTTTCACGATCTCATCAGACGGGAACATGCCGCCAATGGACTGACCCAGCGCCGCCATTTTGCTCATTGAGTCTTTTAAAACCGAACGAGAAATATCATTACGGTCGAGGATTTCTTCCAGCAATGTGATTTGCCGTTTTGTCTCATTAATATGTTGCTCAATTCGGGCGCGAACATCAGGATAATTATCGATACGGCTGGCCATGGATTCCAGCATAGATTCGGCTTGCTTTTCCATCGCATGGGCATCGCGTAGCCAGTCGTGGTAGTGTTCTACGTGATTCATCATTGTATCCTCATAATTGGTTCGCTTATTTGGTCTCACTTTCAGCAGCCTGATCGGCACGCGCGGCACTGTAGCCAGATAAATGGCCAACAATATTGGCGTAAATGCTGATGATAATGACCCATAGCACGCTGTTCTTCCACCATATTACTGAAGGGATAGCGAGAATGAACCATATTATAGCTGCCGTTAAATGGCACCGTTTAATAGTCCTGGGACTGATGCTCATTTTATTTAACCTGTGTTATCGCGTTATTTCTGCGCTTTTTGGTTAATATTTCCAACGGCCAGGTCGGTGAGTTTAAGGTCGGTCTCTTTTTCTTCTTCCAGCGTTTCGGCAAGAAGCTTAACGGCTTTTTTATAGCCCAGTTGTTCAGCGAGAGTAGCAAGGGTACCGTAACTGGCGATTTCGTAATGCTCCACTTTTTGCGCAGCGGCAATTAAAGCGGCATCACGGACTTCATTTTTTTCCGTACTTTCGATGACTTCATTGGCTTCTTCAATTAAGCCTTCCATCGCGACGCATTTCATACGCTTGAGCTTGATACCGTCTTCCTGTTCGACGATCTGGTCGATACGCTCAATCTGACCCTGCGTCTCTTCAAGGTGGGCGGTGAAAGCAGCGCTAAGTTTCTCACTGGACGCGGCACGGGCGAGCTTACTCAGCGCTCGGGTAAGCTGTTTTTCTGCGCTGTAGGTATCGGATAGAAGATGAATAAAGACATCCTCAACACTTTTCATATTCATAATAATTACGCTCCGGTAAAATAATGAAAGGGTACTGCGAGCTTTTCAGCCCGCAGTATGCTCTCTGGTTTTATTAAAAGAGTATTAAATAAGATCAGGAGTTATCAGATTTACGGCCTCCGCCGTGACTGTTCTGTCCCCCTTTCTTACCCGCTTCAGATGCGCGTTGCGGATCGTTTTTAAAATTACCACCGCTATGCTGGCCACCTTTACGTCCAGCTTCTGATGCTTTTTCACGGTCTTCAGCGAAATTACCGGAACCACCACGATGCTCTGCCATATTAAACCTCATAGTCATATATTGGTTATGTCAGTACGATACGAAAATATTCCGTATCACTCGTCGTTCGAGTAATAACTTTAGTCGCTGTGGGCGATCCGTCAAATGCGTTTTGCTATTTGCGGTTGCGTTATTTTTAAATATTTGTAAATTTGCGCTTCGCTTGAGCAGGAAATATGGATAGGCAGGAAGGACTTGTAAACAACCATTAAGATTATTCCTAACTTCGGGCTAAAAATTTGAAAGGTGAGGATAAAAATAATGGCGCGCGCAAATTGGTTAATTTGCAGTCAGGAGAAAATCAAAAAGTACTCCTTTATAGCTAGTCAGCGAAACCATAAATAATTATAAGGAAAATCCTGGATAAAAGCGCAAGAGGCGAAAGGGCGGCTTCGTTGAGGCGTGTTCAGAGGCCAGTAGCACACGGTTTGACCACTGTCGTCTTAAGATCACAAATCCGAAATTCTTCCCCCCGGAAGGAACGGGTTTCTCTACACTCCAGGTAATATTCACTGGAGGCATGACATCATGGCGAACACCATCACGGCTGATGACATTCGGGAACACTTTTCGCAGGCTATGTCGGCGATGTACCAGCAGGAAGTTCCGCAGTACGGCACCTTGCTTGAACTGGTTGCGGACGTAAACCTGGCGGTTCTGGAAAATAACCCACTACTACATGAACAACTGGCAAACGCCGATGAGCTTGCGCGCCTGAACGTGGAGCGTCACGGAGCCATCCGCGTCGGCACGGCGCAAGAACTTTCTACCCTGCGCCGTATGTTTGCCATCATGGGCATGTACCCGGTCAGCTATTACGATCTCTCTCAGGCGGGGGTGCCCGTTCACTCCACAGCGTTTCGCCCGATTGATGATGCGGCGCTGTGCCGTAATCCGTTCCGTATCTTTACCTCGCTGCTGCGTCTTGAGTTGATTGAAAACGTCGCGCTGCGCGAGCGTGCGGCGGAAATCCTGTCTCACCGGAACATCTTTACCCCGCGCTGTCTGGCGCTTCTCGATCTGTACGAATCAGAAGGGCAGTTTACGCAGGCACAGGCACACGAGTTTGTGCAGGAGGCGCTGGAAACCTTCCGCTGGCACCGCCATGCAACGGTCGATCAGGAAACCTATCTGGCGCTGCATAACGAGCACCGGCTGATTGCTGATGTGGTCTGCTTCCCGGGGTGTCACATTAACCACCTGACGCCGCGCACGCTGGATATTGACCGGGTGCAGGAGCTGATGCCGAAGTACGGCATTGAACCCAAAATTCTGATTGAAGGGCCGCCTCGTCGCGAGGTGCCTGTCTTACTGCGTCAAACCAGCTTTAAAGCCCTGGAGGAGCCGGTGCTGTTTGCCGGGGAACATAAAGGCACCCACACCGCACGTTTCGGTGAGATTGAGCAGCGCGGCGTGGCGCTGACCCCGAAAGGCCGTGAACTGTACGACAGCCTGCTTGCCCAGGCCGGTACCGGCAAAGATAACCTGACGCATCAGCTGCATCTGCAGGAGATTTTTAGCGCCTTCCCGGACAGCGAGCTGTTAATGCGCCGTCAGGAGCTGGCTTATTTCCGCTATCGTCTGACGCCAGCCGGGGAGGCGCATCGGCATGCGTTCCGGCCTGGCGACGATCCGCAGCCGCTGATAGAGCGCGGATGGGTTGTCGCTCAGCCGATCACCTACGAAGATTTCCTTCCGGTCAGCGCTGCCGGGATCTTCCAGTCTAATCTCGGCAATGAAACCCAGGCGCGCAGCCACGGTAACGCCAGCCGCGATGCCTTTGAAGCGGCGCTGGGCTGCCCGGTGTATGACGAGTTTGCCCTCTATGAGGAGGCTGAAACGCGCAGCAAACAGCGTTGCGGTTTGCTCTGAAATCGTTACTCTGCTGGGGTGTGTTGGAAAAAATAAGGTCGTTATGCAAACTCCTTCCGCCCCTGTGGTTGAAACGCGCTACGGCGCACTGGCTGGTTTTACTGATAATGACGTGCATGCCTGGTACGGGATCCCTTACGCCGCGCCGCCGGTAGGCAACGGACGCTGGCGTTCACCGCAGCCGCCTGCACGCTGGGAAGGCCTTCGCGAGGCCACGGCTTTTTCGCCTTCATGCTGGCAAAGCAGCGAGTATTGCCAGACGCTGGGCGGCGGCGATCCGGGCCAGTTTTCTGAAGATTGTCTCTATCTTAACGTCTGGTCTCCGGTTGACCGCGCAACGCCGCTCCCGGTGATGGTCTGGCTGCACGGCGGCGGGTTTACGATTGGCGCAGGTGGCTTGCCACCGTACAACGGCACCTCGCTGGCAGGACGCGGCGTGGTGGTTGTGACCCTCAATTACCGACTCGGCCATCTCGGCTTTTTCGCCCATCCGGCGCTGGAAGGGGAAGAAGATCGCGTGGTGCATAATTTTGCCCTGCTGGATCAGATCGCCGCCCTCGAATGGGTACGGGACAATATCGCCGCGTTTGGCGGCGATCCGGCTAACGTAACCCTGTTTGGTGAATCTGCTGGCGCGCGCAGCGTGCTGTCGCTGCTGGCATCACCCCTGGCAAAGGGGCTGTTCCATAAGGCGATAGTGCAAAGTGGCTACACCTTGCCGGACACGCCGCGTGAACAGGCGCTGCAGAAAGGAGAAGCTCTGGCCGCCCATTTTGGTCTCAAGAACGCAACGGCCGAGGAGCTGCGCGCCATTCCACCCGAGTCGCTCTGGCCGTTAACCGCGCCGCTGAACGTCGCGCCGGCGCCCATCGTCGGGGATTGCGTGCTGCCGGAAGCGATGCTGGACGTTTTTTTCGCAGCCCGTCAGCACCCTGTGCCGGTGATGATTGGCTCTAACAGCGACGAGGCCAGCGTGATGGCGGTGTTTGGCATCGATCTCGCGGGGCAAATCCAGAAGCTTCGCCGGGAGCGGCGGTTTGGGCTGGGGCTGATTAAGCTGCTCTATCCCGGCGTGAAAGGGGATGAAGAGCTGGGCAGGCAGGTATGCCGCGACATGGCGTTTACCACGATGGGGTATGTGGTAATGCAGGCTCAGCAGCGTGTGGGAGGGTTGTGCTGGCGCTACTGGTTTGACTATGTCGCCGAAGCGGAACATGCCACCTATGTCAACGGCGCCTGGCACGGCAACGAAGTGCCTTACGTCTTCGACACCCTCGGCCAGGTGGAACCTTCACGTCAGTATGTCAATGAACGGGATCTGCAGTTTGCCGCCCAGGTGGCCGACTACTGGGTAAGCTTTGCGCGAGAAGCTGGGCTTCGCGAGATCCTGCCAGGACCGACGCACTGGCCCGCCTGCCGCAAAGGGCGGGACGTTTTGTTACGCATTGGTTTGAATAAACATGCAGGTTTCAGGCTTGAAAACCGCTTTATGCGCGCCCGCATGAGCCTCTTCAAACGGGTGATGAAGCACCACGTCAGTCTCGATTAAGCAGACACGCGCGAAACGCCGCCAGACCATTTTCCGCGTCAGGCGTTTCGCGCAGCACCAGCCGGTAGCTGGCGCCGGTTTTAATGCTTGTCTCATAGGGCCGCATTAGCCTTCCGGCGCGGACATCTTCGGCCACCAGCGTTTCGTCAGCAATGGCAACCCCCAGCCCCTGAATGGCGGCGGTGATCGCCAGATCCATGGTGTCGAAGTGTTGATTTTTGTGCATGACAAAGCCGGGCCCTTCCTGTTTTGTGAGCCACAACGACCAGTCGGTCTTATCCCGTGTCGGGTGCAGGAACGTCAACGCACCCAATGCTGCACCCGCGCGCACCGGGCTTATCACCGGGGTGAGCGCCTCTTCGAACAGCAGATCGCCTGCGCTCATGTGCGTGCCGAACACGATGGCCGCGTCATAGGATTCAGTTTTGAAATTGACGTTATGATCGGTAGTGGTGGTGAGAGCGATTTGCAGATCCGGCTGTTCGCGCTCCACCTCCAGCAGGCGCGGCACCAGCCAGCGCATCGCGCAGGTCGGGGCTTTGAGCCGGATCACGGTTTGCTGGCTCCGGGCCTGGTCCGCCACGGCCAGCAGCTGTTCAAAGGTGGACTGCAGCTCCGGAAGCAGGGCGCTGCCCTGCGGGGAGAGGCGCAAGCCGCGCGCGTGGCGTTCAAACAGCGGAAAACCAAACCACGTCTCAAGGGAGGCAATCTTGCGGCTGACGGCCCCCTGCGTCAGGCAAAGTTCCGCAGCGGCGTGCGTAAGATTCAGATGACGCGCGGTGACTAAAAATGCGTCAATGGCATTGAGCGGGAGCGAACGGCGCGACATGGAAACACCTCAGCTATGCATTTTTCTCATGGCTATTATGACAACAATTCGATTGTCCCGACAATCAACTTGTTGTTTGAATAGTTATGCAAAGACCATGAGAAGGGTAACAGGATGACTTTACGAACGCCGGTACAGACGCGCTCCAAACTGCCAGATGTGGGAACCACCATTTTCACCGTTATCGGCCAGCTCTCGGCGCAGCATAACGCCATTAACCTTTCTCAGGGCGCACCGAATTTCTCCTGCGACCCGAAGCTTGTTGCGGGCGTCACTCGCGCAATGGAGGCAGGGCATAACCAGTACGCGGCGATGACCGGTCTGCAGCCGCTCAAGGAGCGCATTGCCGATAAAATTGCCACCCTCTACGGCACGCAGTATGACCCGGGCCGCGAGGTGCTGGTGACCGCCAGCGCCAGCGAAGGGCTCTACTCGGCGATAAGCGGGCTGGTGCATCCGGGCGATGAGGTGATCTACTTCGAGCCTTCCTTTGACAGCTATGCGCCAATTGTTCGTCTGCAGGGGGCCACCCCGATCGCCATCAGGCTCACGGTGCCGGATTTTGCCGTCAACTGGGACGAAGTTCGCGCCGCGATTACCCCCCGCACGCGGATGATCATCATCAATACGCCGCATAACCCGAGCGGTCAGGTCTTCTCAGCCAGCGATCTGAATCAGCTGGCGGCGCTGACGCGCAATACCGACATCATTATTTTGTCTGATGAAGTGTACGAACACGTCGTGTTTGACGGTGAGCCGCACCACGGGATGGCCACGCATCCGCAACTGGCGGAGCGCAGCGTCATTATCTCATCTTTCGGAAAAACCTATCACGTCACCGGGTGGCGCGTGGGTTACTGTGTTGCTCCGGCGGTGCTGATGGATGAGATTTGTAAAGTGCATCAATTTTTAATGTTTTCTGCCGATACGCCAATGCAGCACGCATTTGCTGAACATATGCTCGATCCGCAAACCTGGCTGTCGCTGTCGGCGTTTTACCAGCGTAAGCGCGACCTGTTGCACAGCCTGCTGGCCGATTCGCCGTTTACGCTGCTGCCGAGCGCCGGTTCATTCTTCATGCTGGCGGACTATAGCGGGTTCAGCGACGAGCGCGACAGCGAGCTGGTGAAACGGCTGATCGTTGAGTACGGCGTTGCAACCATTCCACTGTCGGCGTTTTATGCGGACGGTACGGATAATAAATTGATTCGTCTCTCTTTTGCGAAAGATGAGGCAACGTTACGGGCAGGTGCCCAGGCCCTGTGTCGGGTCAAACCACGCTAAGGAGTATGAGATGAAATTACGCGCGTTAGTTGTCGGCATGGGATTGCTGTGTACGTTTTCCTCCTTCGCGGCCACCGAGCTGCGTTACGGTCTGGAAGCGGAATATCCGCCGTTTGAGAGCCGTAATGCGGCGGGCGAGCTGGAAGGGTTTGACGTTGAGCTGGGGAATGCGATTTGCAAAGCGGCTGCGCTGAAGTGCAGCTGGGTTGAAACCTCTTTTGATGCGCTGATCCCGGGGCTGGTGGCGAAGAAATTTGACGCCATCAACTCGGCGATGAATATCACCGAACAGCGCCGCAAGAGCATTGATTTCACCCAGCCGATTTACCGTATCCCGTCACAGCTCGTCGGCAAGGCCGGGACGGCAGTTGAGGCGACGCCAGAAGGGCTGAAGGGCAAAACCATCGGCGTGCTGCAGGGATCCATCCAGGAAACCTATGCCAAAGAGCACTGGGAAAAGCAGGGTGTCACCGTGGTGTCTTATAAAGATCAGAATATGGCATGGGGCGATCTGCTGAATGGCCGTATCGACGCCTCGCTGGTGATGTCCGCGGCCGGGCAGGCAGGTTTCCTCAGCAAGCCGCAGGGTAAAGGGTTTGGCTTTATCGGCAAACCGGTGTCTGACGACACCATCCTCGGCAGCGGGATCGGCTTTGGGCTGCGTAAAGGTGACGAGGCCACCAAAAAGCAGCTTGATGCCGCGATTGATAAAGTACGTGCCGACGGCACGATCGCCAGACTCGCTGATAAGTACTTCCCGGGTATCGATGTCAGCGTAAAATAACCACCTCATTCGCCCCGTCAGATGATGTCCTGACGGGGCATTTTTATACACATTTTCCAGGCTTTCTTTACACCACTTTCGGGCCGTTCTGGTCGACAGAAAATATTTCTCACTTTGTTCAGATTATCACCGGCCAACAATTGGATTCTTAACCATTTTTGTTTAGGCTGTGCGTTCTTTCTTGCCGTCATTTCGCCATGCGCGAAACACATTCACACGACCATAAGGACGTTTTTCCAGGCATGAATCGCAGACGTTTTTTAAAAGGCTCGCTGGCAGTGGCAGCCCTGAGCGGCACATCTGGCCTTGCTTCCCTGTTTTCCAGAGCGGCATACGCTGCTGACTCTGACATTGCTGACGGTCAGAGCCGTCGTTTTGATTTTTCCGTCCTGCAATCCATGGCGCATGACCTGGCGAAAACCCCATGGGGTGGCGCGCCTCGTCCGCTGCCAGACACGCTGGCCACCATGACGCCGCAGGCGTACAACGCCATCCGCTACGATGAAAAACAGTCGCTGTGGAACAATATTGACGGGCGTCAGCTGGACGTACAGTTCTTCCATATGGGGATGGGCTTCCGCCGCCGCGTGCGAATGTTCTCGCTGGATCAGTCCACGTCAATGGCGCGCGAGATCCACTTCCGCCCGGAGTTGTTTAGCTACGGTGAAACGGGCGTGGATACCAAACAGCTGGAAGGGCAAAGCGATCTCGGTTTTGCCGGCTTCCGCGCCTTTAAGGCACCTGAGCTGGCGCGTCGCGATATCGTCTCTTTCCTGGGGGCGAGCTACTTCCGCGCGGTGGATGACACCTACCAGTACGGCCTGTCTGCGCGCGGCCTGGCGGTCGATACCTTTACCGACACCCCGGAAGAGTTCCCGGACTTTACTTCCTTCTGGTTTGAAACCGTGAAGCCGGGCGACACCACCTTTACCGTGTATACGCTGCTCGACAGCCCGAGCATCACCGGGGCCTATAAGTTCGTGATCCACTGCGAGAAGAGCCAGGTGATCATGGAGGTGGAAAACCACCTCTATGCCCGTAAGGACATTAAGCAGCTCGGCATCGCGCCGATGACCAGCATGTTCAGCTGCGGCAATAACGAACGCCGCATGTGTGACACCATTCACCCGCAAATTCATGACTCGGATCGCCTGGCGATGTGGCGCGGCAATGGGGAGTGGATCTGCCGTCCGCTGAACAACCCGCAAAAACTGCAGTTCAATGCCTATATGGATAAAAACCCGAAAGGGTTCGGTCTGCTGCAGCTCGATCGCGATTTCTCGCACTATCAGGACGTGATGGGCTGGTACAACAAACGCCCGAGCCTGTGGGTGGAACCGCGCAACGACTGGGGGAAAGGCGCGGTGGGCCTGATGGAGATCCCGACCACGGGTGAAACGCTGGATAACGTGGTCTGCTTCTGGCAGCCGGAAAAAGCCGTCAAAGCGGGCGATGAGCTGGACTTTAAATATCGCCTCTACTGGAGCGCCATGCCGCCGGTGCGTTCCCCGCTGGCCAACGTCTACGCGACCCGTACCGGTATGGGCGGCTTCCCGGAAGGCTGGGCGCCGGGCGAAAATTACCCGAAAGTGTGGGCCCGTCGCTTTGCCATCGACTTCGTCGGCGGTGACCTGAAGGCCGCCGCGCCAAAAGGTATCGAGCCGGTGATTACGCTCTCCAGCGGAGAAGCAAAGCAGGTGGAGATCCTCTACGTTGAGCCGTTTGACGGATACCGTATTCTGTTTGACTGGTACCCGACGTCGGATTCGACAGAGCCGGTGGATATGCGCCTGTTCCTGCGCTGCCAGGGCGACGCCATCAGTGAAACCTGGCTGTATCAGTATTTCCCGCCAGCGCCGGACAAACGTCAGTACGTTGATGATAGGGTGATGCGTTAACCCTTGTGCCGGGTGGCGGCTTCGCCTTACCCGGCCTGTGTTTCGATACTGTAGGCCGGGTAAGCGTGAGCGCCACCCGGCAATTGAGAGGCACCATGTCTGCAGAAATCATCACCGTTTCGCAACACATCGAACTTCGCGCCGTCGAAGCGCGCTATGCCACTGAGCTTTATAACCTCGTCGTCAAAAACAGAACCTGGCTGCAAAGCGCGTTTGACTGGGCGCATCATGCGGTCAGCGAAGAGGATACCCGCCGCAACGTGCAAAGTAACCAGATGCTGCACCAGCGCGGCTACGCCAAAATGTTTTTGATCTTCAGCGATGATACGCTGGTCGGCGTGCTGTCGTTTAACACCATTGAACCGACCAACAAAGCCGGGTACATCGGCTACTGGCTGGATGAAGACCATCAGGGGCAGGGTATTCTCTCTCAGTCACTGCAGGCATTTATGCGCTACTACGCTGAGCGCGGTGAGATCCGTCGTTTTGTGATTAAGTGTCGGGTCGCGAATCAGAACAGCAACAACGTTGCCCTGCGCAACGGCTTTACGCTGGAAGGGTGTCTGCGGGAAGCGGAATACCTGAAGGGCGCCTTTGATGATGTGAATATCTACGGCAAGATTTACGCCCTATAGCGCCCCCAGCAGCGGGGTGCGGGTAATGCGCTGCGCGCCGTTAATCACTTTTTCGCCGCGCAGGTGAATGCTCTCGCCAGCAAAGGCTTCAACTACCGCATCGTCGGTGATTTCAACCCGATGCTCAATCAGCACGTCACCGCTGATCCGCGCGCGGCCCTGAATCACCACCTTATCGTCCAGCATGATCGGCCCTCCGCGCAGCCATGCCTGACCGCCAATCAGCACGTGATGTTTGATGACGCAGTTGCCTTCCACTACTGCATTTTCTGCTACCTGGGAGCTATAGCGCAGCGTCGGGATGGCATCGTCGTCAAGACCGGCAATCACCCGGGCGTTACCATAGACTTTTGCGCAATCGCACACCCAGACGTTATTCAGATCGTTACCGTCGAGGATGGCGTTGTCGAATATTTCGGCGCGGTGCTCAACAAACGCAAAGCTGACCATCGCCTCACCGTAGATTTGCGCCTGGTGGACAATGCGCGACTGGCTCACCGTCGCCTTATCGTAAATTCGCAGGATCTGTTCGTGGTCCGGCGTCAGTCCTTTGGCCGCAATGACCACGCTGTGATGCAGCACGCGAGCCTCGCCGTAAATATGGCATTCACCCCGCACGCAGGATTGCTGAATGGTGACGTTGTCACTTATTCGCGCCCCGTGGCTTACCTCCGCGCCATCCAGCCAGCAGTTGTCCCCGATATGCGCATCATGGCTCACGGTGCACGGCAGGGTGAGGCGCGCGTTGCCGGCCACGGTTGCCCCGGCGAACACTACGCTGTTTTCATCGTAGATCCAGCAGTGACCGTCCTGCGCGAGGGCGCGTTCATCGTCTATCCAGCCGCCTCGGGTACCGGCTTTTACGTCGTTAAAATCCGCCGTGGCGATAATCTGTCGCAGCGTCGTTGAGTGGGTAGTCTCGCCGTTTTTCCATTGCCAGAGGCGGGTTTCGTCGCTGAGGCGATATTTATTCATGTTCGTGTCTCTGATAAGCGTCATAAGTAAACGTAGCAAAGTTTTCGGTTTTCGAAGGGCTGGCAACCCTGCGGCAAACGCCATAAAATGGCATTCAAAATGCATTTTAAAGAGACGCAGGAAAAACAATGACCGTCGATGAGAATTACTTCACAGAAAAATATGGACTCACCCGCACGCACTCAGAGGTGCTGTACAGCGCGAAAATCGTGAAGCCTGGTAAAACCCTCGATCTCGGCTGCGGCAATGGTCGCAACAGCCTGTATCTCGCCGCCAACGGCTACGAGGTGACCGCGTGGGACAAGAACCCGATGAGCATTGATAACATCGAGCGCATCAAAGCGGCGGAAGGTATTGAGGGTCTGCAAACGGCGATCAAGGATCTCAACAGCCTGAGCTTTGCTGGCGAGTACGATTTTATTCTCTCCACCGTGGTGCTGATGTTCCTACAGCCAGACACCATCCCGGGTCTTATCGCCAACATGCAGCGCTGCACCACGCCGGGCGGTTACAACCTGATTGTCGCCGCCATGGATACGGCAGATTATCCCTGCACGGTCGGTTTCCCGTTTGCATTCAAAAGCGGTGAGCTGAGCAACTATTACGAAGGCTGGGAGCTGATTAAATACAACGAAGATCCCGGCGAACTGCACCGCACCGATGAAAACGGGAACCGCATTAAACTGCGCTTTGCCACTCTGCTGGCCCGCAAGCCCGCTTAACGGGCGGCCAGCAGACACAGCTGCAGGGCGGTATGGTAAGAGGCCTCGAACGACGACAGCGGCAGGAATTCAAACTTCGAGTGGAAGTTATGCGCGCCGGTAAAGAAGTTCGGCGTGAGTAAGCCTTTTGCCGAGAGCGCCGCCCCGTCCGTACCGCCGCGCATTGGCGTCGGTTTTGGCGTGATGCCGAGCGATTCCATCGCCTCAAACATCAGATCGATAGCGCGCCTGTCTTCGCCAATCGCATTGCTGATATTGCTGTAGGTATCTTCAATGCGATAGTCCACTTTAGCCGTCGGATAGTGGGCGGCAATCCGCGCGGCGACGTCGGCAATCTGCTGTTTGCGGGCAGCAAAGTTCTCTTTATCGAAATCCCGGATATTGGCCTTCAGTACGGCCTCGTTCTGCCCGGCCTGGAGGCCGTTAAACCAGATATAGCCTTCGCGGCCTTCGGTACACTCTGGCGTTTGCTGGCGGTCAAAATGGCTGATGTAGTCAGTCGCCATCAGCAGGGGATTGACCAGCACGCCTTTCGCGGACATCGGGTGCGCCGTCACACCGGTAAAACGGATCTCGGCGGCGGCCGCATTGAAATTCTCGTAAACGATTTCGCCCAGCTCGCAGCAGTCGATGGTCCAGGCGAAGTCGACATCGAAGCGTTTCAGATCCAGCGCCTTGGCACCGTTCAGACCGATCTCTTCGTCAGGCACGAACGCCACGACAATATCCCCATGCTGATGTTCTGCCGTCAAGTTTTCCAGCACCGTCATCACGACCGTAACCGCCGCTTTATTATCGGCGCCCAGTACGCTGGTTCCGTCGCTGAAAATAATCTCTTCATTCGGGTAGGCGAGAATTTCGGGGTGCTCTTTTACCCGCAGCCAGATCCCTTTCTCTTTATTCAGACAGAGGTCTTCACCGGTAAACGTTAATATTTGTGGATGAATATCCGGTGATAATCCCACATCGACAGTATCAATATGGGTTATAAAGCCGATGCGCGGCGCACCGGGGACGTTGCCTTTTTTGACCGCTGTCACCGTGGCGAATTCGTCAATCACAATGTCGTCTAAACCAAGCTGTGTCAGCTCCTGCGCCAGTTCCCGCGCCATGTCGTGCTGGCCCGGGGTCGAGGGCAGGGTTTTTACTCTGGGATCGCTCTGGCTGGTGATGGCGAGATAGCGAAAAAAGCGGTGCGTTAATTGTCTGGAAAGTGGCGAGCCCATAGTGATTTGTTCCTTATTTATTTTTCGGGTGTTTGCCACATCACTTTAATGTTATTTATGAAATGGCAAAAGAATTAATTAGCCGTCGAATTAAAAAGACAGGAATATACGATGACAAGCAAACTTACAACTTTCACGCTGGCACTCGCGGCGCTGACGGTCAGCTCCGCTGTCGCCGCGAAAACGCTGGTGTATTGCTCCGAAGGATCGCCGGAAAACTTTAATCCTCAGTTATACACCTCGGGAACCAGCGTCGACGCCAGCGCCGTGCCGGTCTATAACCGGCTGGTCGATTTCAAACCCGGCACCACGGAGCTGGTGCCGAGCCTGGCGGAGCGCTGGGAGGTGAGCGACGACGGCAAGGTTTACACCTTCTATCTGCGTAAAGGCGTCAAGTTCCAGAGCAATAAATCCTTCACGCCGACCCGCGACTTTAACGCCGATGACGTGATTTTCTCGTTTATGCGGCAGAAAGACGTCAACCATCCCTATCACAACGTCTCAAACGGCAGCTACTCCAACTTCGAAAGCCTGGAGTTTGGCAGCCTGATTACCGCCATTGATAAAGTTGATGACCACACCGTACGGTTTACGCTGGCGCACCCGGAAGCGCCGTTTGTTGCCGATCTGGCATGGTATTTTGCCTCTGTTTTGTCGGCGGAATATGCCGACGCGATGCTGAAAGCGGGGACGCCTGAAAAGGTGGACATGGAGCCGATCGGCACCGGTCCGTTTAAGCTGGCGCAGTATCAGAAAGATTCTCGCATTTTGTTTACCGCCTTCCCGGACTACTGGCAGGGGAAATCGAAGCTGGATCGGCTGGTGTTTACCATCACCCCGGATGCCTCCGTGCGTTTTGCCAAAATCGAGAAGAACGAATGCCAGGTGATGCCGTTCCCGAACCCGGCAGACCTGCCGCGTATGAAGGCGAACAAAGATATCAGCCTGATGAGCAAGGCGGGGCTGAATACCGGCTTCCTGGCGTTCAATACCCAAAAGCCGCCGCTGGATAACGTGAAAGTCCGCCAGGCGCTGGCGATGGCCATCAACAAACCGGCCATTATTGACGCGGTGTTCCACGGCACCGGCACGGCGGCGAAGAATCTGCTGCCGCCGGGCGTCTGGAGTGCCGACAGCGAGCTGAAGGATTACGACTACGATCCGGAGAAGGCGAAAGCGCTGCTGAAAGAGGCCGGTTTTGCCAACGGCGTCAGCATCGACTTATGGGCGATGCCGGTCCAGAGGCCCTATAACCCGAATGCGAAACGCATGGCGGAGATGATTCAGGCTGACTGGGCGAAGGTTGGTGTGCAGACCAAAATTGTCACCTACGAATGGGGCGAATACCTTAAACGCGTGAAGGGGGGAGAGCATCAGGCCGCACTGATGGGCTGGACGACGGCCACCGGCGATCCGGACAATTTCTTCGGCCCGCTGTTTACCTGCACCTCGGCGAATGGCGGCTCAAATTCGGCGAAATGGTGCTACAAGCCGTTTGATAAGATCATCGCTGAGGCCAAATCGATAACCGATCATGATAAACGGGTGGCGCTCTATAAAGAGGCGCAGCAGATGATGCATGACCAGATGCCTGCGGTGATGATTGCGCATTCAACGATTTTCGAGCCGGTACGCAAGGAAGTGAAGGGCTATGAAATAGACCCGTTTGGCAAACATCTGTTCTGGCAAGTGGATATAAATCAGTAAATTTTCACTGCCCGGCACGCGTCCGGGCAGTCTTTTTGCAATTTGTGCTACCCGCATCATTTTTTGTCACAACAAACCCGCCAGACTTTTGCTATAACTTCAAGTGCATACTTGCATATAACATGGAAAATCATCATGCGTACTCACTCTTTTTATAAAGTTGCAGTGCTTACTGGTCTGTTGGCGTTGGCGGGATGTTCTTCAAAAGTCGCCGCACCTGAGCAATATTCTGGCTTTTTAAAAGATTACTCGGGCTTGCAGCAAACGACGTCGGCGACAGGTAAGCCTACCCTGCGTTGGGTAGATCCTGCTTATAACGAAGCTAACTACGACAGTATTATCTGGACGCCAATTACCTATTATCCAACGCCAAAACCCACCACTCAAATCGGGCAAAAAACGCTTGATGAGCTGTTGAATTACACCAATAACAAAATGAAAACCGCTATTGGTACACGTAAGCCGATTGTGACTACGCCGGGTAAACACAGCCTGATTTTCCGCGGTGCCATTACCGGGGTAAGTTCGCAGAAAGAGGGACTGCAGTTCTATGAAGTGGTGCCTGTTGCGCTGGTGGTTGCCGGTACGCAGATGGCAACCGGACATCGCACCATGGATACCCATCTCTACTTTGAAGGTGAGCTGATTGATGCGGCGACCAATAAACCGGTCATGAAGGTGGTACGTAAAGGCGAAGGTAAAGAGCTGAATAACGAAAATACACCAATGACCTTCGCGACGCTGAAGCAGGTTGTTGATGACATGGCAACGGACGCCACCATGTTTGATGTGAAAAAAACCGCGAAATAATCTAAAACGGCCTGCGTGATGCAGGCCGTTTTTATTTACGCCGTCCGCAAGCGTCTGAACCAGGTTTCCGGTTTCGTAAACATCACCATATTCCCTCCCAGAATCAGCACTAATCCAACAATGCCGTTGATATGCCAGACGTAGCCTTCATACACCGTGGAGATGGAGAGCGCCACCAGCGGAAAAAGCAGCGTGCTGTAGGCCGCTTTGCCCGGGCCGATACGTCCCACCAGCGTGAAGTACGCGCCAAACGCAATCACCGAGCCAAACAGGGCCAGATAGACCAGCGCGCCCATATAGCTCAGCGTCCACTCAGGCACGAAGCTATCACCTCTGAACAGCGCAATGCAGCCCATCACCAGCGTGCCATAGAGCATCGCCCAGGCGTTGGTGGTCATGGTTTCGAGGCCTCTGCGCTGATGGCGCATGCTGATCATATTGCCCAGCGAAAAGCCGTAGGTACCGAGTGCGGAAAGCCCAATGCCCGTCAGCAGTGACGCACTCCAGCCGCTGGCCAGCAGATCGTCCCAGAAGAGGGTGATGATCCCGACCAGACCCAGTGCCGCAGCCGTCCAGAAACGCGCCGGTGGGCGCTGCCCGAAGAAAATAAAGCTGTTAATGGCGTTATAGAGCACGGCCATGGAGAAGATCACCGACTCCAGCCCGGTGTTGATATGTGCCGCTGCCGTGTAAAAACACCAGAAGTTAAAGCAGAAAACACAGCATCCCTGCAGCAGGCAAAACAGGTGATCCCGTAGCGCCAGCGTGCGCAGACGGCGCAGGGCGAGTAACACCACCATCATCGTGAGGCTGGCGACCGCGAAGCGCCAGAAAATCGACACCGGCGCCGCCACCGGCCCCTGCTGCAGGAAAATCGCAATCCAGGTGGTTCCCCAGATAATCACCACCAGTCCGTATAATAATGCGTTCATATTCTTCTCTTCTTAAACCACCGAAGCCCGCAGTATGGCGCGGCATCCCGCACCGGGCTTTCACCGGCTTGCGGGAGACTTGCAAAATCTTGCGCTTTTTTCTTTCCCGGGGACTGGCAACGGGCGACAACTCTTCTTAGACTGAGATCCCTGTCCATCACGCGCTAACGGTTATGTCTCACGCTTACGATACCTTTGAAACGCTCAGCCAACAGAATGCAGTCCTGCGGGGAACCGTCTCGCTGAATTCCGGTATTCAGCTGGCCGCGTGGTACAACAAGCACGATACGATAACGGTGAAAAGTAACCATCACACCCTGAGCCTGTACGTGGCGGACGGTTACGAAAGCTATCAAAAAACGCCGGGCGGC
>NZ_JAIWJZ010000039.1:0-62231 GCF_020216105.1 Enterobacter sp. K16B | reverse complement strand
GCGGGAACATAGCCCGCGGGTTTGGGGTTTTTCGGGTCGCGCACGTCCACTATCGAAAAGCCCTGCGACACCATATGGCCGATCCAGGCGAATCCGCGGTGCACCATCAGCTGCACGCCGTCAGGGCGACCGCCCTGGTCGCTATGGCCAATCAGCCGCATATTGCGGCTGTATTCGGGGGTGGGTAATGCTGACATAGTGGATTCCTTTCGCCCGGTGGCGCTGCGCTTACCGGGCCTACGGGTGCAAAATGTAGGCCGGGTAAGGCGCAGCCGCCACCCGGCTTGTTTTATTTATTTTTCGCTTCCAGCGTCGCAAACCACGGGGCGATAAAATCTTCCGTCTGGCCCCAGCCTGGAATGATTTTCCCCAGCGACGCTACGTTCACCGCGCCCGGCTGAGCGGTCAGCAGGGCCTGCGGGATGGCCGCGGCTTTAAAATCGTAGGTGGCCGGGGTCGGTTCACCAGCAATTTTATTGGCCACCAGACGCACGTTGGTGGCCCCAATCAGCTTCGGATCCACCGCCACGCTCACCTTCCACGGGCTGCCCGGCTCGCGCATCAGCTGCAGATCCTGGTTGGAGATGTCGATGCTGTAGAGCTTGATCTCGGTGCGGCCGTTCTCTTTCAGCGCCTTATAGGCGCCCTGGCTGAAGGCGTCCCAGGTGCCCCAGATGGCGTCGATTTTACCTTTCGGGTATTTCGCCAGGATCGCGCCCACCTTGTTGGCGGTGTCGCCCTGCACGTCAGACGAGACCGCGCCGATAGACTCCAGCTCTTTGATCTCCGGATATTGCTTTTGCAGCGCTTTATAGGCCGCCTGACGACGCTCCATCGGCGGGAAGCCCGCCACCCACAGCTTGACGATATTGGCTTTGCCGTTGAAATCTTTCGCCAGCTGGCCGAAGGAGAGATTGGTCAGGGAGGCATCGTCCTGCTGGGTAACGGTCACGCCCGGGATCTCGCCGTTCACCGCAGTATCAAATACCGCGACTTTGATCCCGGCATCCACCGCTTTCTTCACCAGCGCAGTCGCATACGGATCGCGCCCCTGGGAGAGAATAATCCCGTCATATTTCTGGCTGATGGCCTGGTTCACGAAGTCCTGGAATTTGGCATCGTCCCCGTTGCTTAAAAAGGTGCTGACCTTAAAGCCGAGCTTCTTGCCTTCCTGAATCGCCCCGGCAATAAACTGCGTGGTGTTGTCGTCTGAGCCCAGGTTGCGGATCACCGCGATGCGGATCGGGCCGTCGTGGTTAGCAATGGCTGGTGGAAGCGGTGCCGGCGTGGCCGCAAAGCCAGGCAGAGCAGCGAATAACCCTAATGCCACCAAAGAGCGTGCAATCTTTTTCATTTTTTATCCCGTTGTGTTGTCAGCGTTTTTGTATGTAGGTAATCGCCAGCGCTACCGCGAGCACCAGCCCTTTTATAATGTCCATGGCGTAATACGGCACCGAGAGCATCACCAGCCCGTTTGACAGCACGCCAAGAATGATCGCCCCGACCAGGGTTCCCAGCGCGTTCGGCTTGCCGGAGCCGGCCAGCGAGAAGCCTATCCACGCCGCCGCCACCGCATCCATCAGGTAGCCGCCGCCCGCATTGACCTGCGACGAACCGATGCGCGAGGCCAGCAAAATCCCCCCCAGGCCCGCCAGCAGAGAGGCAATCACGTAGGCCGCGACCTTGTAACGGGTAGTGCGGATGCCGGAAAGGCGAGCCGCTTCCGGGTTACCGCCGATGGCGTACATCCGACGGCCGTGGGTGGTCAATGACAGGCCCAGCTGCGCCAGAATGGTCACCGCTAGCATGATGATCACGATGGTTGGCACCTGCCCCAGCAGGCTGAACGCCGCCGGAATGGTCCCTTCCGCCATGTCACCGCTCGGCAGCACCATGTTCTCGGTGATCGACCCGCCGTAGCTGTAAGTCATCGCCACGCCCTGGATCACAAACAGACTGGCAAGCGTCGCGAGCATATCCGGAATACGCAGGATGACGATCAGAAAGGCGTTAAACAGCCCCACCAGCGTGCAGAGCGCGAGGGTGATCAGAATCGACTCGGTGGTGCCGAAGCCGTGCCAGACGAAGAGTGAAATCACCAGCGCGTTCGCCAGCGACGCGGTAGATCCCACGGAGAGATCGAACCCGCCAATGGTCAGCGAAATCGACACGCCAATGGCAATCACCGTCACGATGGCAATCGAACGCAGAATATTGATGATGTTATTCGGGTCGAGGAAGCTGTCCGACGCCAGGCCAAAAACGGCCACCAGCGCGACGACGGTCAGCAACATGCCCCACTTATAGAGAAAATCAAAAATCTGCTGACGGCCAGACGCCGCCGCGTTCACTGAAAGGGCCTTACTCACGACGCCGTTCCTCCGGTTGAATAATAAAGCAGGGTTTCTTCACGGGCCTCGGCCCCGGCGATTTCCGCCACGATACGTCCGTCCCACAGCACACAGATGCGGTCGCACAGCCCCACCAGCTCGGCAAACTCGCCGGAGGCGTAAATGACCCCTTTGCCCTCGCGCGCCAGGCCGTCAATCAGCTGGAACAGGTCGGTTTTGGCCTTCACATCCACGCCTTTGGTCGGTTCGTCGAATATCAGTACGCTGGCGTCATTGCGCAGCCATTTGCCGATGGCGACTTTCTGCTGGTTACCGCCGGACAGACGGCGCAGCACCTGCCCCGGCCCGCGCGCCCGCACGCCGACGCGGGCGATAACCTCTTCCGCCCAGCGCCACGCCTGACGATGGCCGAACAGGCTCCAGCGCGAGAAGCTGTTATCCGCCGTCACCGCCAGATTCATGCTCACCGGCTCGTCGATAAAAATGCCCTCTTTGCGCCGCTCCTCCGGCACCAGCGCCAGGCCGCGCAGCACCGAATCCGCCGGGTCGCGCGGTTTCCAGGACTGATGATTCAACTCACCGCGCGCCACGCGGCTTTTGCTGGCACCAAACAACGCCTTGCAGAGTTCGGTTTTGCCTGCGCCCGCCAGCCCGGCAATGCCGAGAATTTCGCCTTTGCGCAGGTGCAGGGAGATATCTTTCAGCAGCGCGTCGTCGTGCAGTCCCTCCACGCGTAGCAGCGTTTCGTCGCCGTGCGCAGGGCGCGCGGGCGGGTAGATATCGCTCAGCACGTGGCCAAGCATCTTCTCGACAATCGCCTCGCCGCTGAGATCCGCCATTGGACCGGACTCAATCAGCTTGCCGTCGCGCAGCACCGTCAGGGTGTCGCAAATGGCTTTCAGCTCGTGAATGCGGTGCGAGATAAACACCACGCCGATGCCCTGCTGCTGTAAACGTCTAACCACAGCAAACAGGCGCTCGCTTTCGTGGGCGTCCAGCGGCGCAGTGGGCTCATCGAGAATTAAAAAACGGCAGTGATGGGACAACGCCCGCGCCAGCAAAATCTGCTGCTTTTCGGCAAGCGAACAGCTGTCAATAACGCGGCGTACGTCAAGAGAGACGTCCAGCTGCGCCAGGGCCTGTCTCGCCTGCTGGCGCAGCGTACGCCAGCTGAAGCGATGTCCCGGCTGCGCCAGCGTATCGAGCATGATGTTCTCGGCAATGGTTAATCCCGGGATCAGCGCCACATCCACTTCCTGCTGTACCAGATGGATCCCCAGCCGTTTGGCGTCCAGCGGCTCGCGGATCGTCACCGGCTGGTTATTAATGCAGATCTCACCTTCATAACGTTCGTGCGTTCCGCACAGCACCGCCATCAGTGTTGATTTCCCCGCGCCATTGGCGCCGGTCAGGGCATGCACCGATCCGCCGGTAAGGGTGAAATTCACGCGCGACAGGGCCTGAAAGCCGGAAAAGGCCAGGCTGATACCGCGCATCTCAAGGCGACTGGAAACCATCCGCGTAAATCCTTCATTACTCTTCTGATTTAGCGAATTTTTCACAGCTCCGGTTGACTGACAACGACGGAAAAGGCATAAGTTAAAGCGAAATATTATTAGCCATCCGGATGTCCAGACATAACATCGGGTTAGCGCTTGCTAAAAAAGGACACCTTCATGAGCACCACCGATATCCGCGTCGTACCTGGCCCGGCGAACTACTTTTCCCATTCCGGAAGCCTTGCGCGTCTGAATGACTTCTTTACCCCGGAACAGCTTTCCCGCGCGGTGTGGATTTACGGCGAACGCGCCATCGAAGGCGCGCGCCCTTTCCTGCCGGAGAGTTTTAACGTGCCGGGGGCGAAACACCTGCTGTTTAAAGGCCACTGCAGCGAGCGTGACGTCACCCACCTGGTGCATGAAGCCGGCAGCGAGGCGAGCGTGGTGATTGGCGTTGGCGGCGGTGCGCTGCTCGATACCGCCAAAGCGGTGGCTCGCCGTCTGGGTATCCCGGTAGTGGCAATTCCAACCATCGCCGCCACCTGTGCGGCATGGACGCCACTTTCCGTCTGGTACAACGACGCCGGTCAGGCGCTGCAGTTTGAGATTTTCGACGACGCCAACTTCCTGGTGCTGGTTGAGCCGCAAATCATTCTCAACGCCCCGGCGGAGTACCTGCTGGCGGGGATTGGCGATACGCTGGCGAAGTGGTATGAAGCGGTGGTGCTGGCGCCTCGGCCTGAAAACCTGCCGCTGACCGTGCGTCTGGGCATTAACGGCGCGCTGGCAATCCGCGACGTGCTGCTGGCGCACAGCGAGGAAGCGCTGGCTGACCAGCAGCGCGGCGAACAAACCCAGGCATTCAGGGACGTGGTGGATGCCGTTATTGCCGGTGGCGGGATGGTCGGCGGCCTGGGCGAGCGCTATACCCGCGTGGCGGCGGCGCATGCAGTGCATAATGGCTTAACCGTGCTGCCGCAAACGGAAAAATACCTGCACGGTACCAAGGTGGCCTACGGCATCCTGGTGCAAAGCGCTCTGCTCGGCCAGGAGGACGTGCTGGCACAGCTTATCTCAGCGTATCAGCGTTTCAACCTGCCGACCACGCTTCGCGCGCTGGAGGTCGATATCCATAACCGCGAGGAACTGGATAAGGTCATTGCTCATACCCTGCGTCCGGTAGAGTCAATTCATTATCTGCCGGTGACGTTAACGCCTGAGGTTCTGCGCGCGGCGTTTGAGAAGGTGGAATACTTCAGCCGTTAATCGCCCCGAGGGACTATACCTAATGATGATTCTCACCACTCTCGCAACGAGGTCATCATGCAGATCGATTTAACAGGTAAGAAGGCGCTGGTTACCGGCGCCAGCCGTGGGTTGGGTCGCGCTATCGCGCTGTCGCTGGCGCGCGCCGGTGCCGACGTGGTTATTACGTATGAAAAATCTGCCGATAAAGCCCAGGCGGTTGCCGATGAAATTAAGGCGCTTGGGCGGCACGGTGAAGCGGTGCAGGCCGACAGCGCCAGCGCGCAGGCCATTCAGGATGCCGTCACCCATGCGGCGCGCGCCCTCGGCGGGCTGGACATTCTGGTCAACAACGCCGGGATTGCGCGCGGCGGCCCGCTGGAGTCCATGACGCTGGCGGACATTGACGCCCTGATCAACGTCAATATTCGTGGAGTGGTCATCGCCATTCAGGAGGCTCTGGTGCATATGTCTGACGGCGGGCGCATCATTAACATCGGCAGCTGTCTGGCTAACCGCGTGGCCATGCCGGGCATTGCCGTTTACTCAATGACGAAGTCCGCCCTCAACTCTCTTACCCGCGGCCTGGCACGCGATTTAGGCCCGCGCGGCATCACCGTTAACCTGGTCCATCCTGGCCCTACCAACAGCGACATGAACCCGGAGGACGGAGAGCAGGCGGAAGCGCAGCGCCAGATGATTGCCGTCGGTCACTACGGCCAGCCGGAGGACATCGCCGCGGCGGTCACCTTCCTTGCCAGCCCGGCCGCCGGGCAGATCTCCGGCACAGGGCTGGACGTGGACGGCGGTCTGAACGCCTGATCGCACATTCTCTGCAAGCCTCTGTCGCCCGGCAGAGGCGTTTTGAAGCCGCCTCGAGGGAATGCGTTTTGCCTCTTACCGGCGTTTATTCTCCGCTCTACAGTACCCCATAAGAAATTCGGAATTTATCTAATAGTCTTATTATTTCCTTATATTTTGTGTGGGCGTACAGTGGAGGTACGGATGAAGATTGTCTGGTCCAATGGTGCAAAGAAGGCGTTTTCAAAGATTGACGAGCGGTATCAGCGACGCATTGAGGTAAAGCTTGCTGAGCTGGATGATCGTTCCGCTCCCCGGCCCGATATCAAAAAAATATCGGCGACAGAAGATCATTTCCGGCTACGCGTTGGCGATTACCGCATCATCTATACGCTTCGGGACGATCCCGATGACCATTGTTATGTTTTGGCCATCAAGCGTAGAACTTCAACGACTTACCTGCATGAGGAGAGTGCAACCTATGGCTGTACAGCTAATCAAGGACGATAACGGGAAAACGCAGTACGTCGTTATTCCCTATCACGAATATTTTCGTATGCTCTTACAAATGGCAGAAATTGACGACGAAACTGACGACGACCTGGAGGATATTGAAGTCGAACACGATAGTCTGGATGACGTTGAGCTTCCTGGCGAGGTTTGCAGCATCATGACCTGGCAGAACGTCAGCCTGCAGGCCGCATGGCGCATCCTGCGCGGCATGTCCCAGCAGGAGGTGGCAGAGAAACTGGGCATCAGCCAGTCCGCCGTGTCACAGCTGGAAGCGCTGGACTCGCGCCCGCAAAAGCGTACCCGCGAAAAACTCGCGGCACTTTACGGCTGTAAGCAGGAACAGATCAGCCTCTATTTACCGAAAGAGGGTTAACAGCACTTCGCACCGCCCTTACCGCCGTAGCGGGCGTCCTGGCGATCGCGGAAAAATGCTTCGTAGGTCATTGGCGTCTGGTCCGGATGGTTGACCCGCATATGTTCGACGTAGTTGTCGTAATCCGGTACGCCGATCATCATTTTGGCGGCCTGGCCCAGGTACTTACCTGCTTTGGAAAGGGTGTCGAACATAATTCTCATCTCACAGGAAAAGTAGGCCGGGTAAGGCGAAGCCGCCACCCGGCACAAAGGTTAATGCGCCCCTTTCGCCTGGGTGACAATCGTTTCCAGGTTTTCAGGCATTGGCTCATACGGTGTCTCTTTCGCCGTCGGCTTGTCTTCTTTCAGCGCCGCCAGCGCGGTCTTCAGAGAATACAACGCCAGCACCACGACCACCACCATAAAGAAGATGGTCAGCCCGGCATCCAGACGGTTGTTAAAGACCAGTTGCGACAGCTGTGATTCCGTGTACTGCGCCGGGATCTTACCGCTGTCGATCATCGCCTGGAACTTGTTGGCAATCGCCAGGAAGCCCACTTTATTGTCCGGACTGAAGGCTTTCTGCCAGCCCGCCGTCAGGGTACAAATCAGCAGCCAGGCGGTTGGTACCAGCGCCACCCATGCATAACGTTGACGTTTCATCTTGAACAGCACCACTGCACACAGCATCAGCGCCATGCCTGCCAGCATCTGGTTGGCAATCCCGAACAGCGGCCACAGGGTGTTAATCCCACCCAGCGGGTCGACCACGCCCTGATGCAGGAAGTAGCCCCACGCCAGCACGCACAGGGCTGTCGCCAGCAGGTTCGCCGGTAACGACTCAGTACGCTTCAGGTTCGGGGAGATCACCCCCAGCAGATCCTGCAGCATAAAGCGCGCCGCACGGGTTCCCGCATCCACCGCCGTCAGGATAAACAGCGCTTCAAACAGAATGGCGAAGTGATACCAGAACGACACATCCATCAGCCCGCCCAGCGCGCCGTGAAGGATATACGCCATACCGACCGCAAGCGTAGGCGCCCCGCCCGCTCGCGAGATAATGGACTGCTCGCCCACTTCACTGGCAATACTCGTTAACGTATCAGGGGTAATCGCAAAGCCCCAGCCGCTCACCACCTGCGCGGCAGACGCCACGACGTCAGCGGTGCCCGCCGGTGCCAGCACCGCCATCGGGCTGTTCATCGCAAAGTAGACGCCCGGGTCGATAACGCAGGCGGAGACCAGCGCCATAATCGCCACGAAAGACTCCATCAGCATGCCGCCGTAGCCAATCAGACAGGCCTGATTTTCATTCGCCAGCATCTTCGGCGTGGTGCCGGAGGCAATCAGCGCGTGGAAGCCTGAGACTGCACCGCAGGCGATGGTGATAAACAGGAACGGGAACAGGTTGCCGGTCCAGACCGGGCCGGTGCCGTCAATGAATTTGGTCAGCGCAGGCATGGTCAGGGTCGGGCGCATAATCAGAATGCCAATCGCCAGCCCGACGATGGTACCGATTTTCAGGAAGGTGGAGAGGTAATCACGCGGGGCCAGCAGGAGCCACACCGGCAGCACCGCCGCCACAAAGCCGTAGCCCACCAGCATCCAGGTGAGCTGTACGCCGGTAAAGTCAAAGAACGGTGCCCAGGTCGGACTTTCCGCTACCCAGCCGCCGGAGATAATGGCGAATACCAGCAGCACCAGACCAATGACCGACACCTCACCAATGCGTCCTGGACGCAGGTAACGAATGTAGATCCCCATAAAGATAGCCAGTGGAATGGTGAACGCGACGGTGTAGGTCCCCCACGGGCTGTGGGTCAGCGCTTTCACCACAATCATCGCCAGCACCGCAAGGATGATCACCATGATCATAAAGGTCGCCACCAGTGCAATCACCCCGGCGGTGGCCCCCATCTCCTCTTTCACCAGCTCGCCCAGTGAACGGCCGTCGCGACGGGTGGAGACGAACAGCACCATAAAGTCCTGCACCGCCCCTGCCAGCACCACGCCGGCGAGGATCCAGATCATCCCCGGCAAATAGCCCATCTGCGCCGCCAGCACCGGCCCCACCAGCGGGCCCGCTCCGGCAATCGCCGCAAAATGGTGACCGAACAGCACTTTCTTGTCCGTCGGAACGTAGTCCAGCCCGTCGTTATGGCGAACGGCGGGGGTCATGCGCGTGGCGTCAACCGCTAAAACGTTCTTCGCGATATAGCGGCCATAAAAACGGTACGCGATCAGGTAAATGCAGACGGAGGCAACGACGATCCACAGCGCGTTGATCTGTTCCCCCCGGTTGAGGGCGATATAACCCAGGGCAAAGGCTCCCACAACGGAGAGCCCTGCCCATAAAAGGTGTTTCCCTGAGTTGTTCATAATGGTGATCCGTTGTTGTGAAACAGTGAGATGTTACATTTTGTTTCTAGAACAACAGCGAAAATTTAACAACTTTGAAACGCAATAATGCGTGGTCAAACCAGACATTTACACCACATTGTTAAGCAGATCACTTTCGTACCGTCACCGGTCACACTTTTGCCTTTTTCGTCCCGCCCCGGCCTTACGGGATGATTTATATCATTTTTTTTGCCCGAAACCCCGCCAGAATGACCCTGCGCAATGGCGTGCATACAAGGAAAAGGATATGAACAGTTCAGTACCTCAGGATAGTAAGGTCGGGCCCGGCGCGTACTTCGCCCTGGCGTTTGCAGCCGTCTTCTTCTCTGGCCTGTTGGGCGGAAAAGAGTGGTACGGCGTGTTTGATTTCACCACCCTTAACGGTGCGTTTGGCAAAGTGGTCAGTAAAGCCAGCCTGGAGGATGGCACTCTGACGACGGCCAGCAGCGCCTTTCGCGGCACAGGCGGCAGCGGTGCGATGGACGGCTTTCTCTTCGCGCTCGGTCTCATTCCGGCCGTGATGTTTGCGCTTGGGATGATCAACGTACTGGAGCACTACGGCGCCCTGCGTGCCGCCCGCAAGCTCTTAACCCCGCTGCTGCGCCCCCTGCTGGGCATTCCCGGCACCACCGGGCTGGCACTGATAGGCAGCCTGCAAAGCACCGACGTGGGCGCGTCCCTCACCCGAAACCTGTCTGATGAAGGGCAAATCAGCGAAAAAGAGAAAGATGTCTTCGCCATGTTCCAGTTTTCCGCCGGGGCGATGATCACCAACTTTTTCTCCTCCGGCGCCATCCTCTTTACGCTGGTGGCCGTCGACGGCACGGCTGCCGTTCCCACCTCCATCGGCGCCTGTATCGCTGTGATGTTCATCATGAAAATCGTGGGGGCAAATCTGCTGCGTTTGCTCCTCTCTTTCACCGCTAAAGGAGACGCCGCATGAGTGCTCCACAATCCAACCCGGTTATTACTGATGTCTTCGTCGAGGGGGCACGCAAAGGCTGGAGCATTGCCACCAGCAGCACCCTGCCCAACGTGGTAATGGCGTTTATCATCATCAAAGCGCTGGAGATCACCGGCGCGCTAAAAGGACTGGGGATGCTCTTCGCCCCGCTGATGGGGCTGTTTGGCCTGCCGGGCGAAGCCGCCGCCGTGCTGATTGGCGGCTGGATGTCGATGGGCGGTGGGATAGGCGTCGCCATTGGCCTGTTTGATAAGGGCATTCTCACCGGCGAGCACCTGGCGATTCTGGCGCCTGCCATCTACCTGATGGGCTCGCAGGTGCAGTACCTGGGCCGCATTCTGGGGGTGATCGGCACCCGCGCCAGACGCATTCCGCTGATGATCGCCATCTCGGTAGTCAACGCATTCTTAGCCATGCTGCTGATGCGCATTATTCTCTGAACAGGACGTGAACATGAATCTTGACCATTACATCGAAGAACTGAAAAGCCTGGTGAACGTAGACTGTGGAACCCAGACGATTGCAGGCGTCGCCACCGTGGCAGCCATTATGCAGCAGCTCTGGCAGCGCGAGGGCTGGCATACCGAACAGGTGAACCTGGGCGACAAGGTGGGTCCCGGCGTTTTCGTCAGCAACAAGCCGCAGGCACAACAGTTTGACGTGCTGCTGGTGGGCCATCTGGACACCGTGTTTGCCCCCGGTACCGTGGCCGGGCGCCCGCTGAGCGAGGACGATACTCGTCTGTACGGCCCCGGCGTCTCGGATATGAAGAGCGGACTGCTGAATGTTTTATGGGCAATGCGTGAACTGGACACCGCTGACAAAGAACGTCTGGCGATAGCCGTGGCGATGAACCCGGACGAAGAGACGGGTTCCGTCTATTCCCACGAATGGATTGGCGCGCTGGCAAAACGCTCCCGCTGCGTGCTCGTCTGCGAAGCCGCCCGCGCCGACGGCTCGCTGGTGAAAGCGCGGAAAGGCATGGCGGGCTATCACCTCACCTTTAGCGGCGTGGCGGCGCATGCGGGTAACGACCCGGAAAAGGGCCGCTCGGCGATCGCCGCCCTGGCGAACAGCGTTATCGCCATTAATGCCCTGACGAACTGGGATCGCGGCACCACGCTGAACGTTGGGGTGATACAGGGCGGCAGCGCGGCCAACGTGGTCGCGGACAGCGCTGTAGCCGAACTGGACGTTCGCTTCTGGGAAAACGATGAGTACGACCGGGTAAATCAGGCGCTGGAGGCGTTATGTGAAAAAGGCTTTTTAGACGGCGTGACCACCACGCTGACGCGGGTCAACCACAAACCGGCGATGGCAGCAAGCGTTGCCACGCAGGCGCTGATGCATCAGGTTGAAGCGGCGGGGAAAGCGGAAGGTATCGCCATTACCTGGCAGGCGGTTGGCGGCGGCAGCGATGCCAACCACACCGCGGCGCTCGGCATCCCGACGCTTGACGGCTTCGGGCCCGTTGGCGCCGGGTTCCACAGCCCCGCGGAGTGGCTGGATAAAGCGTCCATAGCGCCGAGAATTCGGTTACTTAAGCGCGTCGTTTCAATGCTCTAATTTTGCACGACACTGTCCCCTCTCCCTGTGGGAGAGGGTTAGGGTGAGGGCAACAGGCCGCACAACACTAACCCAGCACCATCGTACTCAACCGGCAGGTACAGCACCGCCGTCCCTGCTCGTCGAAGACCACAATCTCCCAGCTCTGGCTGGAACGCCCCAGATGCAGCGGCTGACACACCCCGCGCACCTTACCGTGCGACACCGCGCGATGATGGGTGGCGTTCAGTTCCGTTCCCACCACGTTCTGCCCGTCCCGGGTCATCAGAAACCCGGCCATCGAGCCGAGCGTTTCCGCCAGCGCCGCCGAGGCCCCGCCATGCAGCAGACCAAACGGCTGGTGGGTACGTGCGTCCACCGGCATCTCCGCTTCCAGCGTGTCGTCACCGAGGCGGGTATAGACGATGCCAAGATGCGCCACCAGGGTGTTCAGGCTGGTCGCGTTCAGTTCATCGAGGGATAAATGACGTTTCCAGATCATTACGCCCCCAGCGTGGAGCCACCGTCCACCACAATATCCTGCAGGGTGATATGGCTGGCGGCATCGGAGGCGAGGAACAGCACCGTACTCGCAATCTCCTGCGGACGGGCGATTTTGCCGAGCGGAATGCCGAGCTTAAACTGCTCGCCAAAGCCGCGAATGCGCTGCTGCTCTGCATCGTCGCTTTTCCACAGCGTGCGCTGCATATCGGTGTCCGTTGAACCCGGCGACACCAGGTTGCAGCGCACGCCGCTGGCCGCCAGCTCCAGCCCGACGGTCAATGCCAGGCTTTTCAGCGCCGCTTTCGAGGCGCCGTAGGCGCTCATGCCAATGCGCGGGGTATGCGCCGCATCCGAAGCCACCGTCACAATCGCCCCGCCCTGCTGACGGCGAAACTGGCCCATCGTCTGCTGGAACAGATTAAACGCGCCGCCAACGTTGACCGCGAAGGTCTGCTGCCAGTCCGCCTGCGAGAGCTGGTCGGTTGCCCCCATCCGCAGAATACCGGCCGCGTTAACCAGTACGTCCAGACGTTCAACGGTAGTGAGCAAATGACCGCACACCTCGCTGACCTGCGCATCATTCGCCACGTCCAGCGCTTTGGTTGCAAAAGGATAATCGCCCAGCGGAAACGCCAGGTCGAACCCGGTTACCTGTGCGCCCGCCTCAGCGAACGCCAGCGCCGTCGCATAGCCAATGCCTTTACCCGCCCCCGTCACCCAGACGGTTTTACCGGTGAAGTCAAATCCCATTACTGCACCTCGCGGGAGAGCAGCGCCCACCAGGCGTCGAGAGTGGGATTTTTGGCCAGCATCACGAAATCAATGTCGCCATGCACTTTGCGCCAGCGGGCGGCCAGCGCCATCATGCGCACCGAGTCCAGACCGTAGTCGATCAGGTTTTCGTCATCCATCGGCTCGTCGGACTCGTCCAGCAGCGGCAGGATCATCTCACGCAGCGCGGCTTTTGAGGGCGGAACCGACGGCAGCAGATCGTCGGTCATCACCACGCGGCCAGAGCGCCCGGCCACGTAGTTCAGCGACATCAGATGCTCATCGCGGGTGAAATCCGCCAGCGCGTCGGCAATAAAGAACGGTTTGATGTCGCGCATAAAGGCATCGGTGGCGGTAGTCATGCAGCCGATGTGGGCGTACACACCGCTAATCAGCAGCTGGTTGCGGCCCGTCTCTTTCAGCATCTGCTCCAGCGGCGAGCGGTGAAACGCGCTGTAGCGCCACTTCACCAGCACGGTGTCCGCTTCGTCCGGCGCTAGCTGAGAGACGATACGCTGCTGCTCCGGCGAGCGGGTCAGGCCCGGCCCCCACATGTCGTTGAGCAGCGCGCGGTCTTCATCACTCTGCTCTTTCGGCTGGGCGGTGTAGTACACCGGAATATGATGCGCTTTGCAGTACGCGCGAAGTTTAGCGATGTTCGTCACCACCTGCTGCATCATCGCGCTGTTTTCGCCCCAGAAGTTCAGGAAGTATTCCTGCATATCGTGGATCAACAGCGCGGCGCGTTCAGGTTCAAAGGCCCAGTTCACTTTACTGGTTGGCAGCTCTGCGGCAGTTGGCAGCGCGTAAGCGGTTAATTTTGGGATAGTCATACTCTGTTCCTCAGCCCCGGGCGCGTTCAGCCAGCCACAGGCGCAACTGTTTCTTATCAACTTTGCCGACCGGCGTCAGCGGGAGCGCCTCCACGCTCTCCACGCGGTCCGGCAGCTTGAATTCGGCAACGCCCTGCTCGCGCAGGAAGCGACGCACCTCGACCGCGCGCAGGGGCTGTTTCACCACCAGATACGCACAGCTCTTCTCGCCAAGCAGGCTGTCCTCCATGCTCACCAGCGCGGCGTGGATCACCGCCTCATGGCGCAGCAACAGGTTCTCGATCTCTTCGGCGGCGATCTTCTCGCCGCCGCGGTTGATCTGATCTTTCTCACGCCCCTGCACGGTGATGTAGCCCTGCTCGTCGATGGCGATCAGATCGCCCGAGCAGTAAAAACCCTCAGCGTCGAAGGCGCTGGCGTTGTGTTCCGGGCTGTTGAAATAGCCGCGGAAGGTATAGGGTCCGCGCGTCATCAGACGACCGACTTCCCCGCGCGGAAGCGGGTTGCCGTGCTCGTCCGCTACCCACACTTCATCATCCGGGCACATCGGACGGCCCTGCGTGTTGATGATGCGCTCGGGCGCGTCGTCGAGGGCGGTGTAGTTCACCAGCCCTTCCGCCATGCCGAACACCTGCTGCAGCTGGCAGCCCATCTCCGCCGGAATACGCGCCGCGAGCGTGGCGGAAAGACGCGCGCCACCCACCTGCAGCAATTTGAGAGACGTCAACTGCGCGTTGCCCACCCCGTCGGCGATGGCCTGCAGCCACAGGCTGACCGCCGGAGGAACGAGCGAGGTGACGGTAATCTGATGCTGTTCAATCAGCGGGAAGCAGAGCGTGGCGCTCGGATCGCTCGCCAGCACCACGCAGCCACCCGCGGTAAAGACCCCTAACGATCCCGGCGAGCTCATGGCGTAGTTATGCGCCGCAGGCAGCGCGTTGAGGTAGCGAGTGTCGGCGGTAATGCCGCAAATTTCGTTGCTGCGGCGGATGCTGTAGTCGTAATCGTTATGCGTGCGCGGGATGAGCTTGGGCGTGCCGGTGCTGCCGCCGGAAAGCTGGAAGAAGGCCACTTCATCGGCGGGCGTCGGATTGGCAATAAAATTATCCGCCGGGCGGGAGATCGCCGCCTCCAGCGCATGCTCCCCCCTGTCACCGCGCAGCAGGACGACGCGTACCGAACGGTGTTCATCCACGAAAGCATTGAGGAAATCATCGCCTGCGAACAGCGCGTGGTCGCGGTCGGCAATCAGCACGGCGGGTTTGATTTGCACGGCGTAGGCATTCAGCTCGCTGCGCTGGTGGCTAAAGAGCGCGTTAACCGGCGCGACGCCAATTTGCAGCAGCGCGAAGAAAGTAATATAGAACTCGGCCACGTTGCCAAGCTGCACCAGCGCCGTCTCGCCGCGCTGCAACCCGCGCGCCTGAAGCGCTGAGGCCAGGTTGTTCACGGCCTGATTTAACGCGCGGTAGGTCACGCGACGTTCGCCATCGATAATCGCCACCGCATCGCTGTCCGCGCGATCGGTCAGGATGTGGGTTAACGGCAGATCCTGCCAGTAGCCTTTTTCTCGGTAGCGCCGGGCGAACGCCTCAGGCCAGCGGGTAAAGGGAATGGTCATCAGTCTTCCTTAGTGCAAACCAAAAACATTGAGCATGGTGGAGAGCTTCACACCGGTTTCACGCCACTCGCCCACCGGGGAGGAGGCAGGCACAATGCCCGCACCGGCAAACAGGCGAACGCGATTTTTATGCAGCCGCGCGCAGCGGATGGTCACCACCCACTCGCCGTTGCCTTCGCTGTCGCACCAGCCGACGATGCCGCCGAACAGCTCGCGGTCGAACGGCTCCAGCTCGGCAATCAGCGCTTTTGCCGCCTGATGCGGGAAACCGCTCAGGGCTGGCGTCGGGTGCAACAGGCAGGCCAGGGTCAGGGCATTCTCGTTTTCGCACGCCTCGCCTTCCACGGGCGTCGCCAGGTGCCACAGCGTCGGCGTGGTGATCAGCTGCGGAGAGTCAGGCATGCTGAGGTGATGGCTCCGGGGCGCGAGAATGGCTTTCATCGCCTGGGTCACGAGGTCGTGCTCGTGGCGGTCTTTTTCGGAGGCCAGCAGCTTATTGCCCGCTTCACGATCCAGCACATCGTCCGGCTGGCGGCGCGCCGAGCCTGCCAGCGGCAGCGAACTAAAGTGCGCGCTCTCTTTGCGCAGCAGCAGCTCCGGGCTTGCCCCGAGCAGCACCCCGCCGTCTTCCAGCGGTACATGGAAGTTAAAGCTCGCCGGGTTCTGGGCGATAAGACGCTCCATCAGGGCGCCGCTGTCCATCGGCTTGTCGGTCGCGATATCAATCAGGCGCGACAGCACCACTTTGTTCACCTGCGGCGTGGCGGTGAGCGACGCGGCGCGGGCGACCATCTCTTCAAACACGGGCTGCGGCGGGATCTCGGTGCGTTGTTCCACCTTCAGCGTCTGCGAGCCGGAAAAATAGCGCGCGGACTGCTGACGTGCAGGACGGGAAAAGGTCTGCCAGTGCTGCGGAATAAACAGCGATGAGGGCTTGCGGGTATCGAACGGGATCGCCCCTACCATCACCGGATGAGCGATACCGCTGGCTTTGGCATTCCGGAAGGCCTGGGTTAATTTTTGCTGGAAGTGACCCGTCGGATCGTCGCCGCCGACTGCGGGCTCATTGAAGCGAGAAAAGCAGCCTGACGTGGTAAAGCTGCGGTAAGGCGACATAAAGAAAAAGCGGTCTGATTGCAGCGTGCTTGCGGTGTGCTGAACTTCCTCAGCCAGGGACGTATCCATATCATCCTCCTCAAAAATGATAAAAGAAGCAATAATGATTATCATTTATATTTTCGTCGGCTAACCTAATCCCACATCGCTTCGCTGTCAACCGTTGGGCAAATAACGTGTGCGACAAAAGCTTGCATCCCTGCGCGGCAACCATGAAAATGAGAAGCATTATCTTCAACAAAAACAGGATACCGCGCTGTGAAATGCCCTGCCGTTTACCGTACTCCCCTGCTTTTATTGGGACTTTTTGTTTTAGGACTTACCTCAGCCGCCGCCGCCGACTGGCCCCGCCAGGTGACCGACAGCCGCGGCGTGCATACCCTGGAGAGCAAGCCGACGCGCATTGTCTCCACCAGCGTGACCTTAACCGGCTCCCTGCTGGCGATTGACGCCCCGGTTGTCGCCAGCGGTGCAACCGCACCGAACAACCGCGTGGCGGACGCGCAGGGTTTCCTGCGCCAGTGGGGGGATATTGCGAAACAGCGTAAGGTCGCGCGGTTGTATATCGGTGAGCCGAGCGCCGAAGCGGTGGCAGCCCAAATGCCGGACCTGATTTTGATCAGCGCGACCGGCGGGGATTCCGCCCTGGCGCTGTACGACCAGCTCTCCGCCATCGCCCCGACGCTTGTCATCAACTACGACGACAAAAGCTGGCAGGAACTGCTGACCCAGCTCGGTACTATTACGGGTCAGGAAAAACAGGCCGCTGCGCGTATTGCCGCATTTGATAAACAACTTGCGCAGGTGAAGCAGCAGATGACACTGCCGCCGCAGCCGGTGAACGCCATCGTCTACACCGCCGCCGCGCACAGCGCCAATTTGTGGACCGCGGAATCGGCCCAGGGCAAGCTTTTGCACCAGCTGGGCTTTACGCTGGCAGACTTGCCTGCCGGGCTGCATACCTCAAAAAGCCAGGGCAAACGTCACGACATTATTCAGCTGGGTGGGGAAAGCCTGGCGACGGGGCTCAACGGCGAAGGGCTGTTTGTGTTTGCCGGGGACGAGAAAGACGTCGACGCGATTTATGCCAACCCGCTGCTGGCGCATCTGCCAGCAGTGAAGAATAAGCGCGTCTGGGCGCTGGGAACGGAGACGTTCCGTCTGGATTATTACAGCGCGATGCTGGTGTTGCAGCGTTTAAATTCAATGTTTAAATAAGTGGCACGTTCTCCGTAGGCCCGGTAAGCGCAGCGCCACCGGGCGTTTTGTCGGGTGGCGGCTCCGCCTTACCCGACCTACGTGGTCACCACACTCTCCTGCCTGAATCGCCGCAATTCTGCCAACGACATCAATAAGATCCCGCCAATAGCGGCTAATACAAACCCGCTGCTGCTCGCCGATGCCACCGGGGTCATTATCGTCCCCAGGCCGCCGAGGATCGCCGCACCAATGGCATCGCCCGTCACGTTCTGCGCGGTCCACAGGCCGTTAATGCGCCCCAGCATCCCTTCCGGCGTCTGGGTCTGGATCAGGGTGTACTGTAACAGCGAGCTGATGGCGCTCAGCCAGCCGAAAATCACCAGGCACATCACGCCCAGCGCCCACACCGGCATCAGGCTGAAGAAGCCAATGGCGATAAACGAGGCCAGCGTGGCAAGCAGCATAATCAATCCCGGACGCGCGGTCTGCGCCAGGTTACGCTGGTCAGCGCACCGCACGCCGCGCCGAGCGGAATGGCAGCGTAGAGAATGCCTATCTCCGAAGCGCTCATCTGCCACTCGCCCGCCAGCGCCGGGTACAACACGCGCACCGCGTTTGCCATGGTCAGCAGGCCGCCGAGCAGCGCAATCCCGCCGAGCAGCGGGTTGCTGAACAGAAAACGAATCGCCGCCATCAGTGATTTCAGCGGATGCTCGCGCGGCTGCGTCGGCGGGGGCAGAAGCGGCAGGCGCAGCAGCGTCAGCGTGGTGATAAACGTGCCCGCTGCCGCCAGCCCGTAGTTCCAGGCCACGTTACCCGTTGCCAGCAGCAGACCGCCCACCATCGGCGAAATCACCGAACCCAGACGGACGGTGAGCATGGTAATCGCCCCGGCCTGCATCAGGTTTTCGCGCCCCACCAGCGCAGGCGTGGCCGCCAGCAACGCCGTCACGCCCAGCGAGGCAAAGAAACCGTCCCACAGGCCAAGCGCGTAAATGACCACCAGCGACGGCTCAGGCAGCAAGGCGTTCAGACACAGCCCGACAAACCCCACCCCGCAGGTGCCGCGCGCCAGCAGGATCAGCTTTTTACGCTCGTAGCGGTCCGCCAGCACGCCGCCGACCATCAGGCCGATAAACATCGCCCCACCGGTTAAGGTGACCGAAAGGCCCACCAGCCAGCTGGAGTGCGTCATGGTCTGGATCTGTACCGGCACGGCCACGCCGAGCAGGCCGAGGGACAAAATGGAGATAAAGCGGGCGATAAACACAGCGCGATACGCCGGGTGTGTTTTAAGCAGGCTGAGGTTGAGCAGCCAGGATTTTTGATTCATGACAAAGCCTTGAGTGTAATTCTACCCTTTCCATGGGCGCACATGCTAACATAGCCAAATAAGATAGATAACGATAATCACTATCATTATCAAATCATGGATGTTGCTATGTCGTTTTCCTCTTCTTCGGTGCGCGCCCTTGCCGTGCCCGTTTTATTGCTGCTGTTAATTCTGGCGATTGCACTCAGCCTGCTGGTCGGCGCGAAGCCGCTGCCTGCATCCATTATCGTTGATGCGCTCACCGGCACCTGTCAGAGCGCCGACTGCGTTATCGTGCTCGACGCCCGTCTGCCCCGCACGCTCGCCGGGCTGCTGGCCGGTGGCGCACTCGGTCTTGCCGGTGCGCTGATGCAAACCCTCACCCGTAACCCACTGGCGGACCCCGGCATTCTCGGCGTTAACGCCGGAGCCAGCTTTGCCATCGTGCTCGGCGCGGCGCTGCTCGGTTTGACCTCGCCGTCTGAACAACTGGTGATGGCCTTCTGCGGCGCGCTCGCCGCCTCGCTGGTGGTGGCGTTTACCGGCAGCCAGGGCGGCGGCCAGCTGAGTCCGGTTCGCTTAACGCTGGCAGGCGTGGCGCTCGGCGCGGTGCTGGAAGGGTTATCCAGCGGCATCGCCCTGCTCAACCCGGACGTCTACGATCGGCTGCGTTTCTGGCAGGCCGGCTCGCTGGATATCCGCACGCTGGACACCTTGAAAGTGGTGGCGATCCCGGTGGTTATCGCCGCCGCCGTGGCGCTGTTTTTAAGCCGGGCGCTGAACAGCCTGAGTCTCGGGAGCGACACCGCCACCGCGCTCGGCAACCGCGTGGCACGGACCCAGCTGACGGGATTACTGGTCATCACCGTTTTATGCGGCAGCGCGACGGCGGTTGTCGGCCCGATAGCCTTTATCGGCCTGATGATGCCGCACATGGCGCGCTGGCTGGTGGGGGCGGATCACCGCTGGTCGCTGCCGGTGACGCTGCTGGCAACGCCCGCCCTGCTGCTGGTGGCCGATGTTGCGGGTCGTCTTCTGGTGCCCGGCGAGCTGCGCGTCTCGGTGGTCAGCGCCTTTATCGGCGCGCCGGTGCTGATCTTCCTCGTGCGCCGTAAACGCGGAGGTGCCGCATGATGGCCCCGTCCCGTCGTTTAATGACCAGCGTCGCGCTGCTGCTTATCGCCATTCTGCTGCTGGCGGTCTGGAGCCTGCGCAGCGGCGCGGTCACGCTCGATTTTACTCAGGTCTTTAACGCCCTGCTCGGCAGCGCACCGCGCAACCTCTCCCTGGTGGTCACCGAATGGCGACTGCCGCGTGTGGCGATGGCGATTCTGGTGGGCGCGGCGCTCGGCGTCAGCGGTGCGATATTCCAGTCGCTGATGCGCAACCCGCTCGGCAGCCCGGACGTGATGGGCCTCAATACCGGCGCCTGGAGCGGCGTGCTGGTGGCGATGGTGCTGTTTGGTCAGCACCTGACGGCCATCACCTTTACGGCGATGGCGGGCGGCATGCTCACGTCCCTGCTTATCTGGCTGCTTGCCTGGCGCAACGGTATCGACACCTTCCGCCTGATCATCATCGGTATCGGCGTGCGCGCCATGCTGATGGCGTTTAATACCTGGCTGCTGCTGCAGGCCTCGCTGGAAACCGCGCTCTCCGCCGGGCTGTGGTACGCCGGCTCGCTCAACGGTCTGACCTGGGGCAAAACCTGGCCCGCCGCGCCATTGATTGTGCTGATGTTTATTGCCGCATTGCTGCTGGTGCGGCGCATGCGTCTGCTGGAGATGGGCGATGACAGCGCCTGTGCGCTGGGTGTCGGCGTTGAGCGCTCGCGCCTGATGCTGATGCTGGCGGCGGTCTTGCTGACCGCTGCCGCTACGGCCATCGCCGGGCCAATCTCATTTATCGCCCTCGTGGCACCGCATATCGCCCGTCGTCTTAGCGGCACCGCGCGCTGGGGTCTGACCCAGGCGGCGCTGTGCGGTGCGGTGCTGCTGCTGACTGCGGATCTCTGCGCCCGGCAGCTGTTTATGCCTTATCAACTGCCGGTGGGCGTCGTGACCGTCAGCCTCGGCGGGATTTACCTCATCGTCTTGCTCGTTCAGGAGTCACGCAAGAAATGACCGATACCACCTCCCGCCTGCGCGGCGAAAACCTCACCCTCGGCTACGGCAAAAAAATCATTGCCCGTGATTTAACCGTCGCGATCCCGGACGGCCATTTTACGGCAATTATCGGCCCGAACGGCTGCGGTAAATCGACACTGCTGCGCACGCTGAGCCGCCTGATGACGCCGGTTGAGGGCAACGTGTTCCTCGACGGCGAGCAGATCCAGCGCTTCCCCAGTAAAGAGGTGGCCAGGCGCATCGGATTGCTGGCGCAAAACGCCACCACGCCGGGAGACATCACGGTGCTGGAGCTGGTTTCGCGCGGGCGCTACCCGCACCAGCCGCTGTTTACCCGCTGGCGTAAAGAGGATGAGGAGGCGGTCAACCGCGCAATGCGGGCGACCGGGATTACCGATCTCGCACTGCAAAGCGTGGACACCCTCTCCGGCGGGCAACGCCAGCGGGCGTGGATCGCGATGGTGCTGGCGCAGGAGACCGCCATCATGCTGCTGGACGAGCCGACGACCTGGCTGGATATCAGCCATCAGATTGACCTGCTGGAGCTGCTGAGCGAGCTGAACCGCACGCAGGGCTACACCCTGGCGGCGGTACTGCATGATTTGAACCAGGCGTGTCGCTACGCCACGCATCTGATTGCGCTGCGCGACGGCGAGATTATGGCGCAGGGCGCGCCGAAGGAGATTGTGACGCCAGAGCTGATCGCGCGGATCTACGGCATGCGCTGCATGATTATTGACGATCCAGTGGCGGGAACGCCGCTGGTGGTGCCTTTAGGTCGGCGGTAATTGCCGGGTGGCGGCTTCGCCTTACCCGGCCTACACTCAGCTCCCGTAGGCCCGGTAAGCGCAGCGCCACCGGGCAGTTTCACTACCCCAATATCTCCCTCAACACCGGCCCAATCTTTTCAAACGCCTGCGGTGAAATGATGTCCACGTGGGCACAGTCCTGGCTATACACCTCCAGCTCCCCCACCCACGGCGACCAGGCCTGCTGCGGATCCTGCGTGCGCGTGCGCTCGGCCACAAACAGCGTCGCTTTACCCTCGAAGCGTGCGCTGTGTGCCGTGGTGAGCAAGCGCACCGCGTCAGCGTAGTTGCCCTCAATAGCGCTAAACAGTTCGCTGGAGCCCTGTCCCTGCTGAGCGGCGATAAACGCCTGTCGCTCGCGCTCGATTTCCGCCAGCACTGCCGGGTCGAGGCCGTTCGCCTCTTTCTCTGCCCAGTTCTGGGTTTCCGGCGGCCAGGTATCCAGCAGGCCGAGGAACGCGACGACTTCCCCCTGCGCGCACAGACGCGCGGCAATGCCCTGCGCCAGCGTGCCGCCAAGGGAATAACCGAACAGGTAATACGGTCCCTGCGGCTGCTGTGCGCGCAAGGTTTTCAGGTGATGTTCGATGACCTCATCCAGATCCGCACACTGCTGCATCGGCCCGTCCGGGCGAGGTGACTGAATGCCGGTAATGGACCAGCGCGGACTAAGATAGCGAGCCAGCACGCTAAACTGCCACGCAAAACCGGAAGCCGGATGGAAGCAGAACAGCGTTGGGCCGTCGCTTTCACGCAGCGGGAGAAGGGTTTCAAACCCCAGACGCTGCGCCTGCGCGTCGCTCATCGACGAGTCCAGCAGCGCGCTGAGTTTGCTGACCGTGGAGGCGACCATAATCTGCCCCGGCGTGACCTTGCGGGCAAACGTACGGCTGAGCTGCGCCGCCAGGCGCATCGCCAGCAGCGAGTGGCCGCCAAGGGCAAAGAAGTCGGCTTCGGTATCATTGACCTCGCAGCCCAGCAGCGCGGCAAACGCCTGCGCGACGCCGATTTCGGTTGCGCTTTCCGGCGCGCGACCGGATGTTTTGCTGGTCAGCTCCGGCAGCGGCAGCGCCTTGCGGTCGAGCTTGCCGTTGGCGCTTAACGGCAGCGCGCTGATTTGCAGTAGTACCACCGGCACCATATGCGGCGGCAGCTGTGCTTTGAGTGATGCCAGCAGCACGTCGCGATCCAGCGGCAGACCCGATTCAGAGACCACATACCCCACCAGCTGGCGCGCATCGCCGCCCGTTGCCGCCGCCTGATTGAACACGCAGGCGTGCGCCACGGCCTGGGCCACGTCCGGCAGCGACAGCATCGCCCGGTCGATTTCGCCGAGCTCGATGCGCTGGCCGCGAATTTTCAGCTGATCGTCGCTGCGGCCCAGATACTCCACCGCGCCGTTGTCCAGCCAGCGGGCGACGTCGCCAGTGCGGTACATCCGCTCGCCAGGGGCGAACGGATCGGCGATAAAGCGGCTGGCGGTCAGATCAGGACGACCCAGATACCCCTGCGCCAGCTGGATGCCGGTCAGGTAAAGATCCCCCGCCACGCCAAAGGGCACCGGGCGCATCATCGCATCCAGAATGCGCAGCCCCGTGTTCCACACCGGGAAACCGATCGGCACGCTGTTGCCTTCAACAGCCGCCAGTTCCGGGCCAAACGCCGGATACCAGCTGACGTCCACCGCCGCTTCGGTTGGACCATAGAGGTTATGCAGCGGCACATGGGTCAACGCTTCCCACTCGCGGCACAGCGCCGTCGGCAGCGCTTCGCCGCTGCAGAACACCTGCTTAAGCGTGTTGCAGCACCCGACGTTTTCTGGCGTCAGCGAGGCGACAAACGCCGCCAGCATCGACGGCACAAAATGGGTAGTGGTTACGCCGTAGTGCGCGAAGAAGCTCTGCATCGCCTGCGGATCGCGATGCGCATCCGGCTCGGCCATCACCAGCTTCGCCCCGGCGATAAACGGCCACCAGAACTCCCACACCGACACGTCAAAGCTGCACGGCGTTTTCTGCGCCACCACGTCGCTCGCGTTCAGCGGGTAGTGATCCTGCATCCACTTCAGACGGTTAACGATGGCAGTATGCCCGACCATCACCCCTTTCGGACGCCCCGTCGAACCGGAGGTAAAGATGATGTACGCCGTCTGCTCCGGCTTCGCCAGGCGCAGCGGCTCAGCCCCCGCGGTCGGTAATAGTGTGTTGTAACTAAAGGAGGGAATCGGCAGATCGCTAAAGCGCGGACGCTGCTCGTCGGTGGTAATGAGCAGGGACGGCTTCGCGTCCTCCAGCATCATCCGCAGGCGGTCGTCCGGGTAGCCGGTGTCCAGCGGCAGCCACGCGGCACCCGCTTCGACAATGCCGTGTAAGGCCAGCGTCAGGAACACCGAGCGCGGCAGCGCCACCGCCACGCTGTCGCCCGGCTTCACGCCGCGCTCGCGTAGCAGGTTTGCCAGAGCCACCACCTGCTCACGCATCTGGCGATAGGTAAGCTCGATGTGCGCATCCGCCAGCGCGGAGGCGTCAGGCGTGTTGCTTGCCTGCTCCGCCACCAGATCGGCGAGCGTAGTGGACGGCAGCGCCAGCCCGGTATTGTTGATGCGCGCGAGCTGCGCGTACTCCTGTTCCGAAACGGTCTCCACCTCGCCACAGCGCAGGTCCGGGTTGGCGGCAAACTGCATGAGCATCGCATTCAGACGGGCAACATGACGGGTAAGCGTCGCTTCATCATAACGCAGCTTACTGGCGAGGATTTCAATACTGAGTCCCCCCTGTTCATCCGGGAACAGCGCCAGCTCAAGGTCATTCACCGGGCCGGTCGCCAGCGTGTGGGTGATGGCCTCCACACCGTCGAGTTCCAGCCGGTAGTCGAACACCTTCACGTTCAACACGGGGCCAAACAGGGGCTCGTCGCCCGCCGCCTTCCCGCTATCGCGCACGATCTGCTCGGCGTCGTAGCGCTGGTGGCGGCGCATTTTTTTTAGCTGGTTTGCCAGGCGCTGCGCCAGGTCCGGCAGGCTCTCCTGCGGATTGATATTCACCGCCAGCGGCAGGACGTTGAGCACAGGCCCGGTTGCGGTCAGCGCGGCCGATCCCATCCTGCGCATAAAGATAAACCCGGCGGCGTAGTCCAGCCGTCCGGTGAGGCGCCCTAGCCACAGCGTCACCAGCGCAAGCGCCAGTTCGGCGCGCTGCACCTGCCCTGCCGCCTGTACAAGCTGGCTAAAGGCGCGACCGTCAGTGGCGATTTTCAGGCGCAGAATATCCGTTGTCGCGGCACGACCCGGCAGCGGCGCAGAAGAGAGCGAGACCGGCGAAGGCAGCTGCTTGCGCTGTTCGGCCCAGAAGGCACCGTCGCGCCGCCAGGCTTCACTGTCGCGATAGCGCTGGTACTCTTCCACTACCTCCGCAAACGGCGTGAACGGAGACTCAGGCGTGGGTTCGCCCTTTTGCCATGCGGAATAAATTGCAGCAATCTGGCGGGCAATGGCCGGGAAACTGAAGCCATCCACCACCAGATGGTGATAACGCTGATACCAGTACCAGCACTGCTCCCCCACCTGAATCAGCTGGTGAAACGCCAGCGGCTGGCCGCTGTCAACGCGCAGGTTCTGGTTGAGATCGCCCTCCATCAGCGCCATAGCGGCCTCATGCGAGTCGACGCGCACGATGGACGGTTCCGGCAGAATGAAGGTTTCATCAACCCACTGCCACACCTCACCGTTCTCTTGCGTAAAGCGCGTGCGCAGGGTATCAGCCTGCATCATGCCTGCCGCAATGGCTTTTGCCATCAGCGGCGCGTCGATATCCCCTTTCAGCTCGGTGTAGTGCGCCACGCTCCAGGCGTTTGGCAACGTGGATAACTGTTCCGCCATCCAGATACCCGGCTGGGCGGCAACGAGAGGCAGACGGTTCATGCGTTCCCCTTTGCAAAATGAGACGGTTCCAGCGTTTGCCAGCGTTCCGCCAGCCACTGCTGGCACGCTTCCTGGGACTGTGCTTCGCACACCACACGCCACCCTGCCGGCAGTTCGCACTGCTGCGGCCACAGGCTGTACTGCCCCTGGTCGTTTTGCAAAATGGCAAACTGTCCCTGCGGATTATCGAAAGGATTGCTGAATTCCATACAGACTCCGTTATTGAATAAGCGGCTGCCAGAGGGTGATCAGCCCCTGCGTCAGCCCCCCGCGCCAGCAAAGCGCGTCGTGCCCGCCGTCAACCTGACGCCAGTAAACCTGCTGTTGCGCATGCAGTTCGGCGTAAATCGCCTGATTCGCGTTGAAAATGAGCGGCTCGTTGCGCCCGGCCTCCAGGACAATGCGCAGCCCACGCGCGGTTATCTCCCCCGCCCTGAGTTGTTCGATAAGGCGTCCCTCCTGCTGCCCGCCGCGATGCGGCCACCAGTAGGAGCCGGACTGGCTTAGCACGCAGCCAAAACGCTGCGGCCAGTTGAGGCCCGCATACAGGGAAGAGAGTCCGCCAAAGCTTTGGCCCGCCACCACCGTACGGTCGGCGCGGTCGCTGAACGGCGCACGTTTTTTGACAAGCGGGAGAAGTTCTTCCTGCACCGCCAGCCAGAAATCGGGGTTACAGGGCAGTTCGCTGTTGCGATGCGCCATGTCGATCACATCGATTAACACGTAGACGGCTGGCGGCAGCTTGCGCCCGGCAGTAAGCGACGCCAGCGCAGGCCAGACGGGCATGCTTTCGGCCCAGAACTGACCGTCGAGCAGCACGGCCAGCGGGCGTTCAGGGTTATCGTCCCCGGTGGTAAAAATCCATACGCGGCGGCGGTTTTTCAGGCGCGCGCTTTCCCATTCAATGCAGACCGGCGCGTTGTGAGGGGTATCGGAATGTTGCCAGCCCGGCTGAACCGGTGCTTCCGGCATCTCCAGCGCCGAGACGGCATGGCCGCGCCCGCCGCGCCAGCTCTGCGGATTCAGCGGGTCAGACACCGCGTGCGGCAAAAGTTTTCGCCAGCCTTCGCGCAGCGCCAGGCGGTCCGGCTTCTGGCCTGCGAACACGGCGTCGGCAAAATCGTTTTCATTCACAGAGGGGATAAAACAGTAGCTCCCGCGCCACGCGGGGAAAAACTCGCCCTGCCACTGCCAGACGTCGGTATCCGGGATGCGTTCGAGGGATTGCGGGCGGGCATTCTGGTGGTGATCGGTCACGCCGGTGATGTAGAGCCAGACGCGTTTGATCGGTGACGTTCTTTGCGTTCCTGCCGGGTCACGCCACCAGAACGTGACGCGATATTTCCCTTTTTCCCGTGTCCATTCAGGCCCGTTTTTCGACTGCCACCACGATTCACTGCCCGTTGTTAACGCCGTCACCCTTATAACCTCATGTTTAACAGTCTTTTTTGTTTCAGAGCAAATTTTATTGATAATATTATTGATAACTATTTGCATTTGCAATAGCGTAGTGGCCGCGCTGTGGGAAGCGCTCATAAAACAACCATAAAAGCAGGACGTACAATGAATAAGAAGATTCACTCTCTGGCCTTGCTGGTCAATTTAGGGATTTACGGCGCCGCGCTGCCCGCGCTGGCAGACGATAACAACGCCTCCGCGCAGCACGAAGACACCATGGTCATCACCGCCGCCGAGCAGAACCTGCAGGCACCGGGGGTATCAACCATCACCGCCGATGAGATCCGTAAAAACCCGCCCGCGCGCGACGTGGCGGAAATCATCCGTACTATGCCGGGCGTGAACCTGACCGGGAACTCCACCAGCGGGCAGCGCGGGAATAACCGTCAGATTGATATTCGCGGCATGGGGCCGGAAAACACCCTGATCCTGATCGACGGCAAGCCGGTGACCAGCCGTAACTCCATCCGTCTGGGCTGGCGCGGCGAGCGTGATACCCGCGGCGATACCGGCTGGGTACCACCAGAGATGATCGAGCGCATCGAAGTGATCCGCGGACCGGCGGCCGCGCGCTACGGCAACGGTGCGGCAGGCGGCGTGGTGAACATCATCACCAAAAAGTTCGACGACCAGTGGCATGGCTCCTGGAACACCTACCTGAATGCGCCAGAACACAAGGACGAAGGTTCCACCAAACGCACCAACTTCAGCCTGAGCGGCCCGCTTGGCGGCGATTTCAGCTTCCGCATGTTTGGTAACCTGGACAAAACGCAAGCCGACGCGTGGGACATCAACCAGGGTCACCAGTCTGAGCGTACCGGCGCCTACGCCAATACTCTGCCGGCTGGCCGGGAAGGTGTGGAGAACAAAGAGATTAACGGGGTGGTCCGCTGGGACTTCGCGCCGATGCAGTCCCTGGAATTTGAAGCAGGTTACAGCCGTCAGAACAACCTCTACGCGGGTGATACTCAGAACACCAACAACGACAACGCGCTGGTGAAAAAGAATTACGGCAAAGAGACCAACCGTATCTATCGCCAGAACTTCGCCGTTACCTGGAACGGCGGCTGGGATAACGGCATAACCACCAGCAACTGGGCGCAGTACGAGCACACCCGCAACTCCCGTCTGGGCGAAGGGCTGGCAGGGGGGCTGGAAGGCCTGTTCAACAGCGAAAAATTCACCGACACCGACCTGGCCGACGTGATGCTGCACAGCGAGATCAACCTGCCGATTGATTTCCTCGTCAACCAGAATCTGACGCTGGGCACCGAATGGAACCAGCAGCGCATGAAGGATTCCACCTCCTTCACGCAAACCCAGCAGGGCGGCACTATCCCGGGGATGAGTAACGATCGCAGTCCGTACACCTCGGCAGAGATTTTCTCCCTGTTCGCCGAGAACAATATGGAGCTAACCGACAGCACCATGCTGACCCCGGCGTTGCGCTTCGACCATCACACCATCGTCGGCAACAACTGGAGCCCATCCCTGAACCTGTCGCAAGGTCTGGGGGATAACTTCACGCTGAAGATGGGGATCGCGCGGGCTTACAAAGCGCCGAGTCTGTACCAGACCAACCCAAACTACCTGCTCTACAGCAAAGGCCAGGGCTGCTACGCCAGCTCCGATGGTGTGGGCTGCTACATGATGGGTAATGAGGATCTGAAGGCCGAAACCAGCATCAACAAAGAGATTGGTCTGGAGTGGAAGCGCGACGGCTGGCTGGCGGGCGTGACCTGGTTCCGCAACGACTACCGCGACAAGATTGAAGCGGGCTACGCGCCGATTGGTCACACCTCTTCCGGTAAAGTGCAGACCGATATCTACCAGTGGGAAAACGTGCCGAAAGCGGTAGTTGAAGGGCTGGAAGGCTCCCTGAACGTGCCGGTCAGCGACACGATTAACTGGACCAATAACATCACTTACATGCTGCAGAGCAAGAACAAGGAGACCGGCGATCGTCTGTCGATTATCCCGGAGTACACGCTGAACTCGACCCTGAGCTGGCAGGTCCATCAGGACGTGTCGCTCCAGTCAACTTTCACCTGGTACGGCAAGCAGCAGCCGAAGAAGTACAACTACAAAGGTCAGCCGGTGACCGGTTCTGAGAAAGACGAAGTCAGCCCGTACAGCATCGTGGGTCTGAGCGCGACCTGGGACATGACCAAAAACATCAGCCTGACCGGCGGCGTGGATAACGTATTCGACAAGCGCCAGTGGCGTGCGGGTAATGCCCAGACCACGGGTAACGCCACCACCGGCGCGTATATGTACGGTGCAGGGGCGTATACGTATAATGAACCGGGTCGCACCTGGTATATGAGCGTGAATACGCGTTTTTAAGGCACTGAAGTCAATCCTTCCCTCTCCCCTCAGGGGAGAGGGTCAGGGTGAGGGGAAAACCATGCACACCACCCACCGCACGCTCATTCTCGCCAACCACACCGTCCACCACGTCACCTTCGATCCCACGACCTTCACCGACGCCGATCTCCTCTGGCTCCCTCATCACGCTGAACTTGCAAACGCCGGACGCAAACGCAAAGCAGAGCATCTGGCTGGCCGCATCGCCGCCGCGCATGCCTTACCTGACCACACCGTTCCCGGCATCGGCCCCAGCGGCGAACCACTCTGGCCAGAAGGCATTTCAGGCAGCATCACCCACAGCGGCACGCAGGCAATGGCGGTTGTCGTCCGTCATCCCGATGCGCGGGTGGGTATTGATTGCGAAGCCATACTTCCAGACCGTGAAGCCCGGGAAATCCAGGACGGTATTATTGATGCGCAGGAAGCGATGTGCCTGACGCGTTCGGGCTACCCTTTCGCGCTGGCGCTGACGCTGACGTTTAGCGCCAAAGAGAGTCTGTTTAAGGCGCTCTTTCCGCAGGTGAAGACTTTTATGGATTTTGACTGTGCTCGTATTACGCGACTCGATGAAAGAATACTTACGCTGGCGTTGACCCGCCCACAGGCGGATTTTAAAGAAAACACGCTATTTACACTTCACTGGTTACTTGATGGTAATCAAGTCATCACTTTGCTGTAACGCGCGTCAGGCATCGAAAATCTTTATTCAGCCACTCTTTCACTTCTTTTATTTCTCGCAATGCAAAAAACACTTTTTAGGAATATATCAATCTTCTTTTCCATTTCGGCAGGAGTAGGATAAAAACCCAACAACCATAAACTTTAAATGGATTTATAATGCCGGTAAATGAACGCATTATTCCCACCTCAGGTACCCCGATTAATCCAGGCGGTATTCGACAACTAACCATCGGTGAGATAGCCCTCGCGAAGACGCTTTACGGTTACAGTATCCATTATCATCTGGTGTGGGTACACAGGGAAAGTTATCTTCCTTTTAATCTCCAGCCTGTCGATATAGCGATGAGTCCCAATGGTGAAATGTGGTTTAGAGAAGAAACTTATTCACCTGATTTCTCTTTAGAGGACGACTTAGTTAAGAAACATAGATTTATGCATGAGATGATGCACGTCTGGCAAACACAAAAGGGGATGTTTGTCAGGACCAGAGGATTATTTTCCGGTATTGCTGACTATACTTATAGTTTAGATAAAGTAGATTTATTGCATTATGGGTTAGAGCAGCAAGCATCAATTGTAAGCGATTACTGGTTATTGAAATGCTTTGGCCTGGAAAAAAATCAGAATTTATTACAATACAGGGATATGCATCTTAAAGAAACGCTCTATTACCTCCTGAGTAAATATAAAACAGTTTTAAAAGGATTTCCTGGATGAAAAAACTGCTGATTATTATTGCCATGAGCATTTCAATTACCGGTTGTCCCGGTGGTAAACGAGCCCCCAAAACACGACTAACTTTTATTAACGGCAATCACATTTGTTTCAGCACAAATAAAAATGACATTTTGAAATATTATACAATTTATTCAAGCAAAGCCCATCAGATAAGCATAGTGACGGGTTCCGGATACGGTGATTTAAACGCTTCCTATCCTGATACCTGTATGAATGTTAAATGGGAGAATGAACATACCTACGTAATTCACTACGGCTTAAATGGCAAAGAATATGTACATCAGTTCGATATTGATAAAAATGGCAAGCTAATAAATTTAGGAGAATGATAATGTCACTACCCGCTTACCTATTTCTCTACGACGAGAACGGAATGCTCGTTCAGGGCGAATGTATGATGCCAGGTCGAGAAGGTGCTATCGAAATCATGAACAGCAGCTATGGTGTAAAACAAGCCGTCGATAGCCATACCGGAAATATGACCGGAACACGACAGCATGGCCCGGTTACGCTGCATAAGCAATTAGATAAGGTCAGTCCTTACCTTGCCATTGTCGCTTGCGAAGGAAGACGCCTGCAGAAAGCTATTATTAAATATTATGAAATTATTGAAGCGGGAGCAGAAAGAGAGATCTACACCATCACGCTTGATAGCGTGGTAATCTCATCTTTAGATTTTACACATGTATACTATCCAGGTAGTTCTGCGCCTAACATGCATGAAGTAGTAGGCCTGCGATTTCGGGGCATTCAATGGAACTATGTGAAAGGAAATATCAGATATGATGATGCATGGATGAAACCTGCGCAGAAAGAAAAACAGAATGGTGAATATAAATAAAAAAAATATTGCCCTTCAGTCCCATAGCACATTTAACGCCTGATGGCGCTTCGCTTATCAGACCTACGGTAAACCGGTTTTGTAGGCCGGGTAAGGCATCGCCGCCACCCGGCATGAGGGATGCGACGATGCCTTTGTACGTTCTTCAGATCAAGCCTCAAACATCCGGAAACATCACACTATTCCCCGGCGCTTCCCTGTGCAGATGGATAAAGTTCAGGTGCCGTTCATACTGGTCCAGAATGTCCGTAATCACCTGCTCCTTGCTGTAATCCATCAAATCATTCCCCTGGCTCCCTTCCAGCAGGAAGGTCTCCAGCCGGTAGTAGGTCGATTTCCCGCTGCGCGCCCGGTAGGTGAATCCGGGTACCGAGTACTGCTGCGGCCAGATCTGGTAGACAAAGTTCTGCTCGTCGCCCATATGCACCAGCAGATCCAGATGCCCCAGGTTTTCCCCCTCTTCCGGCGGCAGGTTTTTCAGCTCCACATAAGCACCACGCAGTTTCAGCTCCTGCGCCACCTCCTCCATCGCCGGGAAACAGACCGTCTCCATCATCTGGCGTGTGTAGCGCGTGCCCGGGTAGTTCATCAGACGCGACAGACGTTTCTTCCAGCTCAGCCTGTCCTGCGCCCCCATCGGACGTGGCGCGGTGTCGCGGCTGGCGCTGACGCGGCGGTAATCTTCCACTTTGAGCGATTTATACAAACCGGCCATCACGAAGAAGATGACGAAGCTGAACGGCAGCCCCATGATCACCGTGGTGTTCTGCAGGGCGGAAATGCCGTTGGTCATCAGCATGCCGAGCGTCAGCAGGCCGATGGCGACGGACCAGAAGATGCGCAGCCAGTTTGGCGCGTCGCTGTTGATGTCTTTAAGCTTCGAGGTGAAGTTGCCCAGCACCAGCGCGCCGGAATCCGCCGAGGTGACGTAGAACAGCAGGCCGGTAATGGTCGCCACGGACGCGCTAAAGGTAAACGCCGGATACTGCGCCAGCAGGCTGTAGAAGCCGCGCTCCGGGTGCGCCATCGCTTCCTGCGCAAAGGTCGCGTTGCCGTGGATAATCTCATGCAGCGCGCTGTTACCAAACACCGACAGCCACAGCAGTGTAAAGGTGAACGGGATAATCAGCGTGCCCATCACAAACTGACGGATGGTGCGGCCACGTGAAATACGCGCCAGGAACAGGCCAACGAACGGCGACCAAGCCACCCACCACGCCCAGAAGAAGAGCGTCCAGTTGTTCATCCACTCCACCGGACGATCAAAGGCGAAGCTGTTCAGCGTCATGCCCATAAAGCGGTTCACGTAGTCGCCCACGTTCAGTACTAAGGCATTGAGCAGGAACGAGGTATCACCCATAAACAACACGAACAGGATCAGACCCAGCGCCAGCGCGACGTTCAGCTCGGAGAGCACGCGGATGCCCTTATCCACGCCGGAGGTCACCGAAATGGTGGCGATAATCACCGAGAGCGCAATCAGCGCCGCTTTCGCCGCCATCGAATCCGGAATATCAAACAGCACGCTCAGCCCATAGTTGAGCTGCACCACGCCAATCCCCAGCGTGGTGGCGATCCCGAAGATGGTGCCGATCACCGCTGCAATATCCACGCTGTGGCCAATCGGGCCGTTTATTTTTTTCCCGAATATCGGGTACAGCGCGGAGCGGATGGTCAGAGGCAAATTATAACGGTAGCTAAAGTATCCCAGCGCCATCCCCATCAGGGCGTACATCGACCAGCCGGTCAGGCCGTAGTGGAACAGGGTCCAGACCATCGCCTGGCGCGCGGCCTCCATCGTCTGCCCTGCCCCTTCCGGCGGCTGCATATATTGCGTGACCGGTTCGGCCACCGAGAAGAACATCAGATCGATGCCGATACCTGCGGCAAACAGCATCGCCGCCCAGCTCAGCAGGCTGAACTCGGGTTTTGAGTGCTCGGGCCCGAGCTTCACGGAGCCGAAACGCGAACAGGCCACGCAGACCACAAAGACGATATAGAGCGTCGCCGCCAGTAAGTAGTACCAGCCGAAGGTCTTCGACACCCAGTTCAGGGTGCGTCCAATCCACTCGGCAGAGAAGTTGCTAAAGAAGATCGTCGTCAGGGAAAACAACAAAATCAGTCCTGCGGAGGTATAAAAAACAACCGGATTGATTTTGTCCTTTTCTCTGTTTTGCGAAAGATCTGTCATCCAGTATCCCCACTGTTTTTGTAACTATTAAAATCCAAATCCGCAACAATTAAGACACATTTTATATTGAACGTCCAATCAAAAACCGCTTTAATGGTTAACCAACGCTGATGAATGGAGTGGCAATAATGCCCAAAGTGGGGATGCAGCCGATCCGGCGCAGGCAACTGATCAACGCCACGCTGGAAGCAATAAATGAAGTGGGAATGCATGACGCGACGATCGCGCAGATCGCCCGTCGCGCAGGCGTTTCCACGGGGATCATCAGTCACTACTTCAGAGACAAAAACGGCCTGCTGGAAGCGACCATGCGCGACATTACCGGCCAGCTGCGCGACGCGGTATTAAGCCGCCTGCATGCCCTGCCGGACGGCAGCGCGGAGCAGCGCCTGCAGGCGATTGTCGGCGGTAACTTTGATGAAACCCAGGTCAGCAGCGCGGCGATGAAGGCCTGGCTGGCCTTCTGGGCGAGCAGCATGCACCAGCCGATGCTCTACCGCCTGCAGCAGGTGAGCAGCCGCCGCCTGCTCTCAAACCTGGTGTACGAGTTCCGCCGCGAGCTGCCGCGCGAACAGGCCCAGGAAGCGGGCTACGGGCTGGCGGCACTGATTGACGGCCTGTGGCTGCGTGCCGCCCTGAGCGGTAAACCGCTGGATAAAAATCTGGCCCAGTCGCTCACCAGCCACTTCATCAGCCAGCATTTACCGACCGAATAACCGAGGAGAATTTATGTCCCGAATGGCAGAACAGCAGCTTTATATCAATGGTGGTTATACATCCGCCACCAGCGGTCGCACCTTCGAGACCATTAACCCGGCCAACGGTGAAGTCCTGGCAAGCGTGCAGGCCGCCGGGCGCGAGGATGTGGACCGCGCCGTGGAAAGCGCAAAGCGCGGGCAAAAGATCTGGGCGTCAATGACTGCGATGGAGCGTTCGCGCATTCTGCGTCGCGCCGTCGACATCCTGCGCGAGCGTAACGACGAGCTGGCAAAGCTGGAAACCCTCGACACCGGTAAAGCGTATTCCGAAACCTCAACCGTGGACATCGTCACCGGCGCGGACGTGCTGGAGTATTACGCGGGGCTGATCCCGGCGCTGGAAGGCAGCCAGATCCCCCTGCGCGAGACGTCGTTCGTCTACACCCGCCGCGAACCGCTGGGCGTAGTGGCGGGCATTGGCGCGTGGAACTACCCGATCCAGATCGCCCTGTGGAAATCCGCCCCGGCGCTGGCGGCAGGTAACGCGATGATCTTCAAGCCAAGCGAAGTGACCCCGCTCACCGCCCTGAAACTTGCCGAAATCTATACCGAAGCGGGTCTGCCGGACGGCGTGTTTAACGTCCTGCCGGGCGTGGGTGCGGAGACCGGCCAGTACCTGACTGAACATCCGGGTATCGCTAAAGTCTCCTTTACAGGCGGCGTCGCCAGCGGCAAAAAAGTGATGGCCAACGCGGCGGGCTCGTCCCTGAAAGAGGTGACGATGGAGCTGGGTGGCAAATCTCCGCTGATTATTTTCGACGATGCGGATCTCGATCTCGCGGCCGACATCGCCATGATGGCGAACTTTTTCAGCTCCGGCCAGGTGTGCACCAACGGCACCCGCGTGTTCGTCCCCGCAAAGGTTAAGGCAGCGTTTGAGCAGAAAATCGTTGAGCGCGTGGGCCGCATCCGCGCGGGCGATCTGTTCGATGAACGCACCAACTTTGGCCCGCTGGTCAGCTTCCCGCACCGTGACAATGTGCTGCGCTACATCGCCAAAGGCAAAGCAGAAGGCGCGCGCGTGCTGTGCGGCGGTGACGTGCTGAAGGGCGAAGGTTTTGATAACGGCGCGTGGGTAGCCCCGACCGTGTTCACTGACTGCACCGACGAGATGACCATCGTGCGCGAGGAGATCTTCGGCCCGGTGATGTCCATCCTCACCTACGCGTCCGAGGAAGAAGCGATCCGCCGCGCCAACGACACCGACTACGGTCTGGCGGCGGGTATCGTCACGGCCGACCTGAACCGCGCCCACGGCGCCATTCATCAGCTCGAAGCGGGCATCTGCTGGATCAACACCTGGGGGGAATCCCCGGCGGAGATGCCGGTTGGCGGCTACAAACACTCCGGCATTGGCCGCGAGAATGGGGTGATGACGCTGCAAAGCTACACCCAGGTGAAGTCCATCCAGGTTGAGATGGGTAAATTCCAGTCCATATTTTAACCGGGAGGTTTTTTTGCAATTTGACTACATCATTATCGGAGCTGGCTCTGCCGGCAACGTTCTGGCGACACGACTGACTGAAGATCCGGCTACCACCGTCCTGCTGCTTGAGGCGGGCGGCCCGGATTACCGCTTTGACTTCCGCACCCAGATGCCCGCCGCGCTGGCGTTTCCGCTGCAGGGCAAGCGCTACAACTGGGCGTACGAAACCGAACCTGAGCCGTACATGAACAACCGCCGCATGGAGTGCGGACGCGGCAAAGGGCTGGGCGGCTCGTCGCTGATCAACGGCATGTGCTACATCCGCGGTAACGCGATGGATCTGGACAACTGGGCCAAAGAGCCAGGTCTGGAACACTGGAGCTATCTCAACTGCCTGCCCTACTACCGCAAGGCAGAAACCCGTGACGTGGGCCCGAACGACTACCACGGCGGCGACGGCCCGGTGAGCGTCACCACCTCTAAGCCGGGCGTGAACCCGCTGTTTGAAGCGATGGTGGAAGCGGGCGTGCAGGCGGGCTACCCGCGCACCGACGATCTTAACGGCTATCAGCAGGAGGGCTTCGGCCCGATGGACCGCACGGTGACGCCGCAGGGCCGACGCGCCAGCACCGCGCGCGGCTATCTCGATCAGGCCAAACCGCGCCCGAACCTGACCATCCGCACCCACGCCATGACCGATCGCATTCTGTTTGACGGCAAACGTGCGTCAGGCGTCGAGTGGCTGGAGAGCGAAAGCACTATTCCGTCCAGAGCGACGGCGAAAAAAGAGGTGCTGCTGTGTGCAGGCGCGATTGCTTCGCCGCAGATCCTTCAGCGCTCCGGCGTGGGCAACGCGGACCTGCTGAAGCAGTTCGATATTCCGCTGGTCCACGACCTGCCCGGCGTGGGCGAAAACCTGCAGGATCACCTGGAGATGTACCTCCAGTACGAATGCAAAGAGCCGGTCTCCCTGTACCCTGCCCTGCAGTGGTGGAACCAGCCGAAGATTGGCGCCGAGTGGCTGTTTGGCGGCACCGGCGTGGGGGCGAGCAACCACTTCGAGGCGGGCGGGTTTATCCGCAGCCGCGAGGAGTTTGAATGGCCGAACATTCAGTACCACTTCCTGCCGGTAGCCATTAACTACAACGGTTCAAACGCGGTAAAAGAGCACGGCTTCCAGTGCCACGTGGGCTCCATGCGCTCGCCAAGCCGTGGGCACGTGCGTATTAAATCGCGCGATCCGCACCAGCATCCGGCGATCCTGTTCAACTATATGTCCCACGAGCAGGACTGGCAGGAGTTCCGCGATGCGATCCGCATCACCCGTGAGATCATGCACCAACCGGCGCTGGACAAATACCGCGGCCGCGAAATCAGCCCGGGTATCGAATGCCAGACCGACGAGCAGCTGGACGAGTTCGTGCGTAATCACGCCGAAACCGCCTTCCACCCGTGCGGGAGCTGCAAAATGGGCTATGACGAGATGGCAGTGGTCGACGGCGAAGGCCGCGTTCACGGGCTGGAAGGGTTACGCGTGGTGGATGCGTCGATTATGCCGCAGATCATTACCGGCAACCTGAATGCCACGACCATCATGATTGGCGAGAAAATTGCCGACGCCATTCGCGGGCGCGAGCCGCTGGCGAAGAGCACGGCGGCGTATTATGTGGCGAACGGGGCACCGGTGAGGCGCTGAGTGCCCCTCACCCTAACCCTCTCCCCAAAAGGGCGAGGGGACTTAAAACACCCTCTCCCCTTTGGGGAGAGGGCTGGATGAGGGAAAATTACGTCCGAAACGCCTCTAACCGCGTAATCTGCCGCCCTTCTCCGTCAAAATTCTCCGCCGCCAACCAGGCGCGCAGCTCTGCGTCTCTTTGCGGCCATTCGCCGTCTATAATAGAAAGCATATCGCTGTCGCGGTTACGCCCTTTGCGCACCAGCTTCTGCCGCAGGCGCCCTTCCCAGACAAACCCCAGCCGCTCTGCCGCCCTGCGCGAGGCGATGTTCATCGAATCGCACTTCCACTCCACCCGGCGGTAGCCGTGTTCGAACGCATTTTTCAGCAGCAGCCATACCGTTTCGGTGCCGATGCGGGAGCCTTTCATCTTCCGCGACCAGGTCACGTGACCGATTTCGACCGACCCCAGTAGCCGCTCGTTGGCCATATAGCTCACCAGCCCCACCGCGCGCTCGGTGCGTAAATCAATGACGGCAAACGGCACCAGCTCATCGTCCATCACCTTCGCCATGATCCAATGCGCAGTGGCTTCCACACTCATGGGCTGTGTGCTGGCAAGCCACGTCCAGTCGCTGTCGTCGCCCAGCGCGTAGGCCTCGTAAAGATCGGCCGCGTGGCGATCGGCCTCCAGCGGCTCCAGACGGCAATACTGGCCGAACAGCGGCGTGCGGGTCAGCACGCGCGCGCCTTTCCAGTCGGGAACAATATCGTTGACGGTTTGACCATGTTGATTAATTTCGGGCACGGCAGTGACTCCCTGAAAGGTAAGGATTTTGTTATAGCAGGTTAAAAAGCGGGCGAAAAGCAGCGTATGTTAATAGCCCGAACGCATGCATTATTCCTGGAGGGCATAAGCAAAGCAGAATTTCGACTTTGCGTATGTCCTTCGCCAGCCTAACGTAGCGGAACATAAAACAAACAATATATTTTCTTCAGGGATCGCTATGACAAAAAAACTGCTGCCTTTACTGGTGCTGGCTACACTCTCCGCTGCGGCTCACGCGGCTACGCCCCCCAATACGCTGGTTGTCGCCCAGGGACTTGATGACATTGTGAGCCTCGACCCGGCCGAAGCCAACGAGCTTTCCAGTATCCAGACCGTGCCCAGCCTGTATCAGCGCCTGGTGCAGCCGGACCGCAACAACCCGGAAAAAATCACCCCGATTCTGGCAGAAAGCTGGCAGGCGGACGCGGCAGCAAAAACCCTGACTATCAAACTCAGGCCCGATGCCAGATTTGCCTCCGGCAACCCGCTGCGTCCGGAAGACGTGATCTTCTCCTATACCCGCGCCGTGACGCTGAACAAATCCCCGGCCTTTATTCTCAACGTGCTGGGCTGGGAGGCAAGCAACATCGCCAGCCAGCTGAAGAAAGTGGATGACCACACCGTGCAGCTGCACTGGACGGCGGACGTCAGCCCTGCCGTGGCGCTCAACATTCTCTCCACGCCGATCGCCTCCATCGTCGATGAGAAGCAGGTCGCGGCGAACGTGAAGGATAACGACTTCGGCAACGCGTGGCTGAAAATGCACTCGGCGGGCAGCGGCGCGTTCAAAATGCGCGTCTACCAGCCGCATCAGGCCATTGTGCTGGAAGCCAACGACTCGGCGCCCGGTGGCGCGCCCAAGCTTAAGAGCATCATCATTAAAAACGTTCCCGATCCGGCTTCCCGCCGCCTGCTGATCCAGCAGGGCGACGCGGACGTGGCGCGCGATCTGGGTGCAGACCAGATCAGCGCGCTCGACGGCAAGCCGGGCGTGAAGGTACTGAGCATCCCGTCTGCGGAGCAGAATTACCTGGTGTTTAACACCGGCAACAGCGCCAACCCGCTGCTGAACAACCCGGCCTTCTGGGAAGCGGCGCGCTGGCTGGTGGACTATGACGGCATTACCAAAAACCTGCTGAAAGGCCAGTATTTTGTCCATCAGAGCTTCCTGCCGGTCGGTCTGCCGGGCGCGCTGGAAGATAATCCGTTTAAATTTGATCCGGCGAAAGCGAAAGCCATCCTCGCCAAAGCGGGTATTAAAGACGCCCACTTCACCCTGGACGTGGAGAACAAACCGCCGTTTATCACCATCGCGCAGTCGATGCAGGCGAGCTTTGCGCAGGGTGGCGTGAAGGTGGATCTGTTGCCCGCCGCCGGTAGCCAGGTGTACGCCCGCGTGCGCGCGAAGCAACATCAGGCGGCAATTCGTCTGTGGATCCCGGACTACTTTGACGCGCACTCCAACGCCAGCGCCTTCGCGTGGAACGACGGCAAATCCAGTACCGTGGCCGGACTGAACGGCTGGAAAATTCCGGAGCTGAACAAGGCCACGCTGGCGGCGGTGGCCGAGCCGGATCCGGCGAAACGTCTGGATCTGTACAAGAAAATGCAGGAACAGCTGCAGCACAACTCGCCGTATGTGTTCGTCGACCAGGGCAAAACCCAGATCGTGGTGCGCGAAAACGTGAAGGGGTATCAGCAGGGGCTGAACGCGGATATGGTCTGGTACGATCGCGTCACAAAATAGCCCTTGTTGCCGGGTGGCGCTGCGCTTACCCGGCCTACGTTCTCGGTTTTTGTAGGCCGGGTAAGGCGAAGCCGCCACCCGGCATGAAGAGATTTCCCATGCCACATCTTTCCACCCGCGTGCTTCAGGGTCTGCTGACCCTGCTGCTGACGCTTTTCGGGCTGCTGCTCGTCACCTTTGCGCTTTCGGCGTTTTCCCCGGTCGATCGCGTGCTGCAGATCGTCGGCGATCATGCCAGCCAGTCCACGTACGATCAGGTTCGCCACCAGCTCGGACTGGATCGGCCTCTTCCCGTGCAGTTCTGGCACTATCTGCAGAGCCTCGCCCACGGTGATTTAGGCACCGCCAGCGCCACCGGACAGCCGGTGCTGCAGGATCTGCTGCACGCCTTTCCCGCCACGCTCGAACTGGCCACGCTGGCGCTGATTATCGGCACCGTGCTCGGCGTGGTTGCCGGGATACTGTGTGCCCGCTACGCCGGTTCGCCGCTCGATTTAGCCATCAGAACGCTCACCCTGCTCGGTAACTCGGTGCCGATTTTCTGGCTCGGGCTGCTGATGCTGGCCCTGTTCTACGCAAAGCTGCAGTGGAGCGCGGGCCCCGGCAGGCTGGACGACATCTGGCAGTTTACCGTGGAGCCGCGCACCGGCTTTGCACTGATTGATACCTGGCTTTCCGGCGACCGGGAGGCATTTCGTAATGCCGTCAGCCACCTGGTGTTGCCGGTGCTGCTGCTGGCCTACTACTCGCTGGCGAGCATTACCCGCCTGACGCGCTCGGCTTGTCTGAGCGAGATGAACAAAGAGTACATCCTGCTCGCCCGCGCCAAGGGCGCCGGGGAGATGACCATTCTGCTGCGCCACGTGCTGCCGAACATTCGCAGCACCCTGCTGACGGTGATTGCCCTGGCCTATACCAGCATGCTGGAAGGCGCGGTGTTAACGGAAACCGTCTTCTCGTGGCCGGGCATCGGGCGCTATCTCACCACCGCTCTGTTCGCCGGAGACACTACGGCGGTGATGGGCGGCACGCTGCTGATTGGTATCTGTTTTGTGCTGATCAATAACCTTACCGACCTGCTTGTGCGGGCAACCGATCCCAGGGTGCGCTGATGCCGTTTTATCTTTTCTTACGCCGCCTGCGCCGCTCCCCCGCCGCCTTTTGCGGGCTGGTCGCCATCGCGCTGCTGGTGCTGACAGCCCTGTTCGCGCCGTGGCTTGCGCCGGTGGACCCAAACTGGCAGGACGCCGCCGCGCGCCTGCAGGCACCGAACGCCCAGCACTGGCTGGGCACCGACAGCTACGGGCGCGATCTGCTCTCGCGCCTGATTTACGGCACACGCCCGGCGCTCGGGCTGGTCGCTTTAGTGACCGTTATCACCCTCCCCGCCGGTCTGCTGGTGGGCATATTATCCGGTTACTACGGCGGCTGGCTGGAGCGCATCCTGATGCGCTTTACCGACGTGGTGATGTCGATGCCGCGTCTGATCCTCGCCTTCGCGTTTGTGGCGATGCTCGGCCCGGGGCTGGTCAACGGTGCGCTGGCGCTGGCCTTAACCACCTGGCCGGCCTATGCGCGTCAGGCCCGGAGTGAAATTCAACGCCTGCGCCACAGCGATTACCTGTCCGCCGCCGAGATGATGGGCATTCGCGGCCTGCGCCTGCTGGTCGGCCATATTCTGCCCCTGTGTCTGCCCTCCGCGATTGTGCGCTTAGCGCTGGATCTGGCAGGGATTATTCTGGCTGCCGCCGGGCTGGGCTTCCTCGGCCTCGGCGCACGTCCGCCGATGGCTGAATGGGGAGCGATGATTGCCGACGGCATGCAGGTGATTTTCGACCAGTGGTGGATTGCTGCCATTCCGGGCGGGGCCATTCTGTTTGCCAGCCTGGCCTTTAACCTGCTGGGCGATGGCCTGCGCGACGTACTGGAGCCACAGCATGACTGAACACCGCGTTATCGTCGATGCGCTGAGTATCGACTACCCTTCCGCCCGCGTGGTCAACGGCCTGAGCTTTACGTTAGGCAACGAGCGACTGGCGCTGGTGGGTGAATCCGGCTCGGGGAAATCCATGTCTGCCCGCGCCCTGATGGGGCTGGTACGCCAGCCCGGCATCGTGCGCGCTAAGCAGCTTAACGTGCTGGGCAATGATGTGCTGACCCTGAACAGCCGCTGCTGGCAGGCGCTGCGCGGCAACGGCATTGCGATGGTCCTGCAGGATCCGCGCTATGCGCTTAACCCGGTGAAAAGCGTCGCCGCTCAACTGCAAGAGGCATTGACTCTGCATCAGCGCCTGCCCCGTTCAGAACGCCTTGAACGTATACACGATATTATCCGCGCCGTCGGGCTCAATGAGCACGTGCTTCAGCGTTACCCCGGCGAACTCTCCGGCGGCATGGGGCAGCGGGTGATGATTGCGATGGCGCTGATCAACAACCCGCAGGTGCTGATTGCCGACGAACCGACGTCGGCGCTGGACGCCCGCCTGCGTAACCAGATCCTCGAACTGCTGGTGCAGCAGTGCGAAGCGCGACAGATGGCGATGCTGTTAATCAGCCACGACCTGCCGCTGGTGGCGGAGCACTGCGACCGGGTGCTGGTGATGTATCAGGGCGAAAAGGTCGACGAGATGGCGGCACGCCAGCTCCCGCAGGCAACGCATCCGTACACCCGCACCCTGTGGACCTGTCGTCCGAACGCCAGTACCTATGGACAGATGCTGCCGACGCTTGACCGTTCGCAGCCGTGGAAGGAGGCCGACAATGTCGCTCGTTGAGGTGAATCAGCTCCACGTGAGCTTTGGGGAGAAAACGGCGGTATCCGCCGCCAGCTTTAGCGTCGAAAAAGGGGAAACCTTCAGCCTGATTGGCGAATCCGGCTGCGGGAAATCAACCCTTCTGCGCGTGCTGGCGGGGCTGCAGCGCGAGTGGCGCGGAAGCCTCTCGCTGCTGGGCGGCGCGGTTCGGCCTGGGCAGCGTTTTACCGGCCCGCTGCGCCGCAACGTGCAGATGGTGTTTCAGGATCCGTGGGCCTCGCTGCACCCAAACCACACGATTGCACGCACCCTTTCGGAGCCGTTAACAATCCACGGTGAAACGCAGATTGCCCGAAAAGTCGAAGACGCCTTGCAGCAGGTAGGGTTGCCTGCCGACGCGGGTAAACGTTATCCGCACCAGCTTTCCGGCGGCCAGCGTCAGCGCGTGGCGATTGCCCGGGCGCTGCTGCTGCGCCCGCAGCTTCTGCTGCTGGATGAACCCACCTCGGCGCTGGATATGTCCGTCCAGGCGGAAATTCTGAACCTGCTCAACCGCTTAAAAGCCAGGCACGAGATGACCTATCTGCTGGTGAGCCACGACGCGGACGTGATTGCCCATATGTCCGACCGGGCGGCGTTTATGGCGCATGGGGAGATCCAGAAGGTGTTTGACCGGGAGGCGATGTTGCGGGGCGAGCACAGGATGAGGTAAACCGTGCGGCGGCGAGTGCCGCACGGATTTCGTAGGCCGGGTAAGGCGTCGCCGCCACCCGGCAACAAATCACTTGAGCAGCTTCACCGTGGCATCGATGTCGATCTCATCTTCGGTGAAGATCAACGTCGTATTCTGGAAGGTGGTGATCGCCAGTTTCTTCACCGTGCGCATTTCGCCCGGCTTTTTGTCGGATTTCGGTTTGATGCTGTTCATCAGCAGCCCGACCGACAGCACCGCATTCTCTTTATCGATTTTGGTATCCACGGGCTCTTCTTCGCTGAACACCACGAAGGATTTGATCGAGGTGAGCTTCACGCGCTCGCCCGCAATATAGAGATGCTTGCTTTCCGGGATCACCTTCACCGCATAGGCGGAAAGCCCTTTGTTGTTGGTGGTCGGCTCGAAGGTGACCGCCGCGTCTTTCTTAATCAGATCAGGGTTGGCGACCTTAATCACATGAAAATAGCGGTTGTCGCCGTTTTCATCTTTGATAAATCCAAAGCCTTTATCTTTAAACCACGTCGTGATTGTTCCGTTCATCGCTGTTACCGCCTGTCAGATCGTAATGACTAAAGTTTTGCAGCGCGCAGTGTAATGCACAATGGCGGAGGAGACAAAAAAAAGCCCCTGCACGGGGGCAGGGGAAAACTCATGTCAGAGCTTATTAGTATTGAGTATTTAGTTGAACACCATCCCACCATCAATCAACAGCGACTGGCCGGTCATGTAGTCGGAATCGGGTCCTGCCAGGTATGAGACGCAGGCAGCGACATCTTCCGGTTCGGACAGGCGGCCAAGCGTGATGCGTTTGGCAAAGGTTTCGGTCCCGTAGCCGAGCGGTTTACCCGCTGCCTCGGAGACCTGACGGTCGATCTCCGCCCACATCGGCGTTTTCACGATGCCCGGGCAGTAAGCGTTAACGGTGATCCCCAGCGGCGCGAGATCCCGTGCGGCGGTCTGGGTTAAGCCGCGCACCGCGAACTTGCTGGAACTGTAGACGGCCAGCTCCGGGTTACCGGTGTGGCCCGCCTGGGAACAAGCGTTGATGATTTTCCCGCCGTGCCCCTCTTTACGAAACGCGTCAATCGCGGCCTGAATGCCCCAGATCACCCCTTTCACGTTAATGTTGTAGACCTTATCGACAATCTCCGGGGTGATGGATTCGATCGGGGTGGACGGCGCGATCCCGGCGTTGTTAACGATCACGTGGAAACCACCCAGCGCAGTGCGGGCTTTCTCCACCGCGGCAAATACCTGCTCGCGGTCAGAGACATCCACCTTCACGGCGACGGCGTTACCGCCGTTGCGGATGATTTCGTCGGCCACGGCTCTTGCCGTCTCGGCGTTATAGTCGGCGATGGCGACGGCAAAGCCATCTTTCACCAGGCGCAGCGCAATCGCTTTACCAATCCCCTGGCCTGAGCCTGTTACGAGAGCAACTTTTTGCATTTCTCTGTCCTTATCGTGAGTCACAAAATCTGGCTGAGATGGAGCTGGCCCATCAGCAGCGGGTTATCGCTGTAGTCGACGGGAATGGCCACCACGGCCGGGCCATTGACATCCATCGCCGCGCGCAGCGTCGGCTCGAGCGCCTCGGCGCTCTCCACGGCAAAGCCCTTCGCGCCGAAGGCATCGGCATAGGCTTTGAAATCGACCGGGCCGAACTCGACGCCGGAAAGACGCTGGTACTTTTTCTCTTCCTGAATGGCGACCATGTTGTAGCCGTTATCCACCCAGATGATGTGCAGCACGTTGGCGTTGAGACGTACCGCAGTTTCCAGCTCCATGCTCGACTGCAGGAAGCCACCATCACCGGAGACCGAGACCACCTTGCGCCCCGGGTTGACCAGCCACGCGCCAATCGCCCACGGCAGGGCGACGCCCATGGTCTGCTGACCGTTGGAGATCATCACCTGACGCGCCCGGAAGCTGTAGAGGTAGCGGGCGATCCAGATGTGGAAGCTGCCCATATCCACGGTGAGCGTAACGTCGTTATTGACGATGTCCTGCATGGCGCGAACGATGCGCAGCGGATGCAGGGCAAACTGGTTGAGGGACGCGCCGCGGCGATCGAGCAGATCGCGCTGATGCTGGCGGTCGACCAGAATCTCTGAGGCTCGCTGGCTCAGCTCCAGCTTGTGATCGATGCGGTTCGCGAGCAGATTCAGGGTTTCGGCGATGTCCCCCACCAGCTCCAGATCCGGCACGTAGTTACGCTCTTCATAGGCGGGCAGCACATCAATGTGCACCAGCGTGGCATCACCGCTGTTCCACATCGACGGCTCGTATTCCACCGGGCTGTAGCCGATGCAGATAATCAGGTCCGCCAGATGGAGCAGCCTGTCGCCCGCCTGATTATTGAACAGACCGACGCGTCCGGCGAAGCGGGTGAAGTGCTCCTGGTTCACCGCCCCGGCGGCCTGATAGGTGCTGGTGACCGGAATACGGCTTTTCTCCAGTAGCTTGCGCAGCGCCGCGCTGTTGGCCGGCTGGCTCGCCATCAGCCCCAGCAGGATGACCGGGTTTTTGGCCTTTTCGATAAGCTTCGCCACGTCGTTAATGGCGGATTCCGGCGCCGGGCCCATCAGCGCCGGGCCGCTGGCAGGTAAAATTGCTCCGGTAGCGGGCTGGTCGACAATATCCTGCGGCAGGCTGACGAACGCGCCCCCCGGCCTGCCGTGCTCGGCGGCGCGAAACGCGTTCGATACCACTTCGGCAATCGCATCCGGTGAACTGACTTCCACCGCGTATTTGGTGACCGGGCTGAACATGGCGACAGTGTCCATGCTCTGATGCACCAGCTTGGCTTTATCCGCCCGCTTCACCGCCCCGCCCAGCGCCACCACCGGGTCGCCTTCGCTGTTGGCGGTGGCAATGCCGGTGATCAGGTTCGAGCAGCCCGGCCCGGAGGTGACCAGTGCCCCCCGGCTTTACCGGTCAACCGGCCTACTGCCGCCGCCATAAACGCCGCGTTGGCCTCGTGGCGCACCGGGATGATTTCAATGGACGAGTCCAGCAGGGAGTCAAAGACTTTGTCGATTTTCGCACCCGGGATCCCGAACACCTGCTTCACGCCCTGCGCTTCCAGCTGGCCGACAACCAAATCGGCGCCGTGCGCCCACTGACGTGACTGTTTCTCACTGTTCACGGTAGTTCTCCTGTTAGTTTTCGACGGAACGGATCGCGGCATCGAGGTCGCTGGGGTGCAGGTTGGCCTGTAAAAACGCGCTGTCGGCGGGCAGGTCAATCATCAGCTTGTGAATTTCACCGAAGGTGAGCACGCCGCTCTCCAGCTGGTAGTCGAGCAGATGGCCTCCGCCCTGGCGGTCGTCGGTGATGAAATGTTCGTGGTAACCCGCCACGTTGATCCCCTGCATATGCTGCGGCGTGCGGAACCCGACCAGCACCCCTTCGCGCTGGTTGAAGCGGAACACCGGCTGGTCGTCCAGCACGTCGGTCATCGCACGGTACGGCGGCGTCTGGCGCGGTACCGTGCGGGTGTGGGCGTGGCGGAAGTTGCCGTCGATACGCAGGGCGCAGAACAGGTTATCGGAGGGGATCTGTTGGTCGATCACGTCGTGGATCTGCTGACGGCTGACCGGCCCCTCGAAGGTTTTGCGATACTGCGGCTGGAACCAGGTCATCACCGCGAACGGCGTTTTCTGCTCTGGCTTCGCGGCCCGGGCGCTGCCGTCGGCGCGCAGCTGATACACCTGGCTGCTGAAGGCAATCATTTCGCCGTCCAGCTCGTTGAAGGTGCCCAGACCAAAATCACCGTGCGCCAGCAGATCGGCGATGGTGGTCTCCCCCTCATACACGCCGCTTAGCAGGGCGCTCATTAGCGATGTCTGATAGATCACGCTGTCAGGATGCCGGGCGGAGAACCCGCGCAGGGTCTCGCACAAGCTGGCCTCACAGTCGCAGGCAGATGAATGCATCATCATGCTCGTCCTCTTCAACTTTATTTAGAAAGGTTAAATAAATGTTGACCCGATTCAGCAGAGAGTTCCAATATAGAATCCATGGTGGTTTGAGACGTTTTTGATATGGAACTTCGTTATCTGCGGTATTTTGTCGCGGTTGCACGCGAGCGACACTTCACCAGGGCGGCCGAAGCGCTGGGTATTTCACAGCCTCCTCTGAGTCAGCAGATCAAACGGCTCGAAGAGGAAGTGGGCACGCCGCTGTTCAGACGCCTGACGCGGGGCGTGGAGCTGACCGAGGCGGGAGAAGCCTTCTACGAGGACGCCTGTAAGATTCTGGCGCTAAGCGACGCCGCGCTGGAGAAAGCCCGCGGCATCGCCCGCGGGCTGAACGGCAGTCTGTCGATTGGCATCACCAGCTCCGACGCTTTTCATCCCAAAATTTTTGCCCTGATTCGCCAGTATCAGGTGCAGAACATGGCGGTGCAGGTTCACCAGGTGGAAGCCAATATGTCGTCGCTGACGACGATGCTGGCGGAGGGTGAACTGGATATCGCCTTCGTGCGCCTGCCGTGCGAGAGCAGCAAGGCCTTCGAGTTAACAATCCTCGACCGGGAGCCGATGGTGGTGGCGCTGCATCGCGACCATCCGCTGGCGACAAGCGGCGATCTGGCGCTGGCTCAGCTCCGGGACACGCCGGTGGTGCTGTTCCCGCAGGAGGTCGCGCCCGGCCTGTACGACCGGGTTCACGGCTGCTGCGAGCGGGCCGGGATTGACGTGCAGCACGCGCTGCAGTCGTCACAGCTTTCATCCTCCCTGAGCATGGTTTCCGCGGGTGGCGGCTTCGCGCTGGTACCGAAATCCATGGCGGCCATTTCTCCGCCGAATGTCACCTACCACGCGCTGAGCTCGCCGGAGCTTTATACCGATATCGCGCTCTGCTGGCGGCGCTTTGAACGCTCGCGGACGGTGAAGCGGTTTCTGGCGATGATGAGCGAGGGATAGCGGCCAGTTTGGTTGGTGGTTTTTGTCGGCCGGGTAAGGCGTAGCCGCCACCCGGCAATGCCCTTCAGGGAGCACAACAACAGGGTTACAATACGGCTATCGAATGCTAAGGTAGATTCCCTTCTGTCTTTCGAAACCCCTGATGTAATGGAAAAGCCCCTGTCCCGTCCACTGACGCCAGCAACGCTAACCGTAAAGAGCGTAAATAGTAGCTATGAATCCAAGGGAAAATATTGTTAATACATTCAGAGAATTGTCTGCCGAATTACAGCGCGCTGCCGAGTTCTCGCTACAGAATACCAATCAACTGGTCGTGCTATCGATGCGCGCCTTCGCCGCTGAAGCCGGTGTAAAACCCGCTACGTTGTTACGACTGGCGCAGCGATTAGGGTACAACGGCTGGGGGGAACTTAAGGACGCTTTCATTGATGAGCTTGGACTGCGTAATGATACATATGTCTCCAAAGCCGAGAAACTGATCGCCAAAGGCACTCAACCCCAGCTGTATGAAGAGGTGTTTCAGGCACATCAGGCCAATCTGGCGTTTACACAAAATGAAAACCATCAGGCCATGGAGCAAGCGGTATCGCTGCTGGACGCGGCGGAGAATGTCTACATTTGCGGCTTCCGTGCCAGCTTTCCTATTGCCTGGTCGCTGTTTTATGTCTATCGATTGTTCAATCGGCAGGTGTCGCTCATTGATGGTCTGGCGAGCAACATCGAGGTGTTCACCCGCGAATTAACAGCACAGGATTGCCTGTTACTCACCAGTTTTGCGCCCTATTCGCGTGAGTCGCTGGATGTTTTACGCGCGGCCCAGCAGGCGGGCGCGACGATTGTCGCCATCACGGATTCCCCCGTCTCACCATTAGCACAGGCTGCCGATTGCACGCTGCTGTTCTCCACAGACAGCCCGTCGTTTTTCCCTTCCGTGGTTTCGGGCATGGGGCTGGCCGAGTGTTTACTGGCGATGCTGGTGGCTCGCCATGGTCGGGATGCGGTGAGTAAAATCGAAAATGCTGAACGCTATCTCATCGACTCGGGTGCGTATGTCGTGCCCCGGAAACCCTGAAAAATGATTCATTTGCCTCCGGCATAAGAAAAGAGAATGCATTTGAATCCAAATAACGTTGACGTGATACAAATGAATCCTGCAAGATGCGCTTTATTAACACAGCGTATTCAGGAGCAGGACCAGCATGAGTCATATTATTCACCGCAGCCTACGCAGCACGCCCGCCGTCGCGGCGCGTGCGCAAGGGGCGTACATTTTTGATGCACAGGGAAAGCAGTATCTGGATGCCTGCGGTGGCGCCGCCGTTTCCTGTTTAGGTCATGCGCATCCTGATGTGCTGGCGGCAATGCATCGCCAGATCGATCAACTGGCCTATGCCCACACCAGTTTTTTTACCAGTGACACCGTTGAACAACTTGCTGAACAGCTGACGCGCACGGCGCCTGGCGATCTTAACTACGCCTATTTCGTTTCGGGCGGTTCGGAAGCGGTCGAAACCGCACTCAAGCTGGCGCGTCAGTATTTTGTTGAGCTCGGCCAGCCGTCGCGCACCAAATTTATCGCCCGTAAACAGAGCTATCATGGCAATACCCTTGGGGCACTCGCGGTGGGAGGCAATGAATGGCGTCGCCGTCAGTTTGCTCCCCTGTTAATCGACGTTATCCGTGTTTCGGCCTGCAATGAGTATCGCGACCGCCGCGCTGACGAAACCCAGCAGCAATATACCACGCGTTTGCTGAACGAACTGGAGCACGCCATTCTTGAGGCCGGTCCGGAGACCATTATTGGTTTCTGCGCAGAAACCGTGGTGGGGGCCACCACCGGCGCCACTCCCCCTACTCCCGGCTATCTTAAAGGGGTACGCAACCTGTGCGATAAATACGGCATTCTCTACATCGCGGATGAAGTCATGTGTGGCATGGGACGCACCGGTACGCTGCATGCGTTTGAACAGGATGATGTGGTGCCGGATTTGGTGACCATCGCGAAGGGACTGGGGGGCGGCTATCAGCCGATTGGTGCAGTACTAGCAAGCGAGAAGATTGTCTCAGCGCTGCAAACCGGCAGCGGTCTGTTCCAGCACGGACACACCTACATTTGTCACGCGACTGCCGCTTCCGCAGCCCTGGCGGTGCAGCAGGTGATTGAGCGCGATAACTTGCTCCAGGCGGTCAGGCAACAGGGGGATTACCTGCACAACGCATTGCGTGAAGTGCTGGGGGAATTACCCCACGTCGGTGATACGCGTGGACGCGGCTTGTTTGCGGGTGTTGAGCTGGTCCGTGATAAAGGCAATAAAACCCCCTTCGATCCTGCTCTGAAACTGCATGCGGCGATCAAAGCAAACTGTATGTCACGCGGACTGATGGTCTATCCGATGGGGGGAACCATTGACGGGCAGTATGGCGACCATATTTTGATCGCCCCACCGTTTATTATCACCCCAGCCCAGCTTGATTTTGTGGTGGACACGCTGAACACCGTGATTCGCGAAGAGACGAGTAAATTATGATCAATCGTTTACCGCCCCTGGCGGAGCATGAGTGGGACGATCGGCAGCGTTCCTTAGCCGAAGAGATCATCAATGGGCCACGCGGTGCCCTGCTGCCTCCCTTCGAGCCGCTGCTGCGCAGTCCTGAGCTGATGGCGCATGCACAACGCATGGGGGAATACCTGCGTTATCGCAGTGCCCTGGGACAGCGTTTGTCGGAGCTGGCGATTTTAATGACCGCACGGCACTGGTCGCAGCCGGTGGAATGGGCAATTCATGCGCCAATAGCTCGCGAGAAAGGCATCTCTGCGGCAGCGGTGCAGGCGATTAATGAAAAACGGCTTCCTGAAGATCTGCAACCGGATGAATGGGTAATTTATCACTTCTGCAAGGAGTTACAGGAGGAGCAGAAGGTCAGCGATGCCACCTGGCAGCAGGCTGTCGCGCTGTGGGGTGAAAAAGGCGTGGTGGATCTGATCGGAATCACGGGTTATTACAGTTTTCTCTCAATGGTAATGAACGGCGCGCAGACGCCGGTACCCGACACGCGGGATGAGATTATTCCCGCATAAGCTATCGTTTTAACGTTGGCGCATGAAAGTGCGCCCTGCCTGTCACTATTTTTATTTCCCACTCCGTCGATTTTATTTCGCCGGATGATATTCATGCACGCTGTTTCACTGACGCCGAGGGTTATTATGTCTGGATTACTGACCAAATTAAAAGTTACGTTAGCGCTGGTCGCTTGTTCCGCCAGTTTTGTGGCAGGCGCGCAGGATAAATTAACAGTTGGAGTTGATACCGCTTTTGTACCCTTTGAATTCAAACAAGGCGATAAATATGTCGGTTTTGATATAGATTTGTGGGATGCCATTGCCAAAAAGATGAATGTCAGCTACGAATTGCGCCCAATGGATTTCGGCGGACTGATTCCCGGTTTGCAATCACGTAATCTTGATGTTGCAATGGCGGGGATTACTATAACCGACGCGCGTAAACAGGTCGTTGATTTCAGCGAGGGTTATTATGATGCTGATTTATTAATGGCGGTTAAAAGCAGCGATAATACCATTACTAAATTCAGCGATTTAGCGGGTAAGAAAGTGGGACTGAAGCAGGGAACAGCGGCGGCCAGTTTTATGAAAAGCAAATATAAGGCGAATTATGTCGAGTTCCCGAATATCGATAACGCCTATCTTGATTTGCAGGCAGGTAATCTTGATGCCGTGGTACATGACTCACCCAACGTGCTCTATTACGTCAAAACGGCAGGTGATGGCAAAGTGAAATCTACCGGCGAGACCGACAGCATTCTGCCGCAGCACTACGGCTTTGCGATGCAGAAAAACAGCACCCTGACGCCAAAGATCAACGCTGCACTGGAGGCCTTACGCGCGGACGGGACTTACAGCAAGATCTACGTGAAGTGGTTTGCGAAACAGCCAAAATAATCCCGCCAGGTCGGAGCGATCCGACCTCGTTGCATCTTAACGGGTAGAATGATGAATTTCGACAGTAAATATATTTGGGAGTCCCTGCCGCTATTGTTGCAAGGACTACAGCTGACGCTGATTATTTCTTTATCAGGTTTATTGGGTGGTTTTGTTATTGGCCTGCTGGCAGGAACCTGCCGTGCGCTTGGAGGAAAGATATCAAAAACCGTCTCGTTAGTCTTTGTCGAGTTAATCCGCGGAACGCCGATTATGGTGCAAGTGATGTTTATTTACTTCGCACTTCCCATGGTGTTACCCGTTCATATTGATCCGGTAACGGCAGCCATTACGACAATTGTGATTAACTCGGGTGCTTATATTGCAGAAATCACCCGCGGGGCGATTCTCTCAATTAATAAAGGATTCAGAGAGGCCAGCCTGGCGATGGGATTATCACAACGCAGTACGCTATGGCATGTCATTATGCCGCTGGCATTACGCCGTATGATCCCTGCGTTAGGTAATCAGTGGATTATTAGTATAAAAGACACCTCGCTGTTTATTGTGATTGGTGTGGCGGAATTGACGCGTCAGGGGCAGGAAATTATTGCCGGTAATTTCCGCGCACTGGAAGTCTGGACCGCAGTGGCAATGATTTACCTGCTGGTAACGCTGTGTCTGAGTTTCCTCCTGAAGCAACTGGAGAAAAGGATCCATATTTTATGAGCATGGTTGAATTTAGCGCAGTGTCGAAGAACTTCGGTTCCACTCTGGTGCTGCACGACATCAATTTAAAAATTGAAGCCGGTGAAGTGGTGGTGATCATTGGTCCTTCCGGTTCGGGTAAATCGACGCTGCTACGCTGCATTAATAAGCTGGAGGAGATTTCCTCCGGCACGCTGCTGGTAGCGGGAATGCATATTACCGATCCTCACGCGAATGAGTGCGATATCCGCCGCGAAGCCGGGATGGTGTTTCAGCAGTTCCATCTCTTCCCCCATCTGACGGCGCTGGAGAATGTGATGTTTGGTCCGGTTCGCGTGCGCAAACAGAGCAAAGCTGCCGCGCGTGAACAGGCACTGGCGCTACTGGACCGTGTGGGCTTACGCGAACGCGCTCATCACTACCCATCAGAGCTCTCGGGCGGTCAGCAGCAGCGCGTGGCCATTGCCAGAGCTCTGGCAGTGAAACCGAAAATGATGCTGTTCGATGAGCCGACCTCAGCGCTGGATCCCGAATTACGGCATGAGGTCCTGAAAGTGATGCGCTCGCTGGCCGAAGAAGGCATGACCATGGTGATAGTGACCCATGAAATCGGCTTCGCCCGCGATGTGGCATCACGGCTCATCTTTATTGATGGCGGCACCATTGCCGAAGATGGTCCACCTGATATGCTGCTGAACAGCAGCGCTAATCCTCGCCTGAAAGAATTTTTGCAGCATGTATCCTGAACAGAAGTGAATGATAACACCATGAAAAAATTAGAAATTAGTGGTTCCGCTTTTGCGGTGGGTCAGGAACTTGGCGCATTCGGCCGCGAGGCCTGGCATGCAAAACTGACGCAAACGGCATTGTGGCAAACCGTTACCGCCATGAAAGACGCAGAACAGACCCGGCGAATGCGCTCTCGCGTCCAGTCTCAGTTTCCCCTGATTTGGCAGGAGCTGGAAGGACTCGCCAGGGGGCTGGAGGCACCGCTTGATGAGGTGTTTGCCTGGAACTGTCGCGGCGATTTGGTGCGCTCTACCTCTGACGGTTGTACCACCGTAGCGGGAAGCACTGCGGAGGGGGAGCTGATTATTGCGCATAACGAAGACGGTTTCCCTCAGCTTCGCAATGATTGCGCCATCGTCAGTATCATCCCTGATGACGGCCTGGCGTTCACCAGTTTTGCCTATCCGGGATCGATTTGCGGACATACCTTTGCCGTAAACGAAAAAGGTGTGGTGAATACGGTGAATAACATTCGCGCTGTACACCGTCCGGACGGAATGCCGCGCCAGATACTCGCCCGCGCCGCGCTGAATGCCGCCACCCTGGATGAAGCCATCACCATACTGACCTCAGAGCCACGCGCCGGAGCCTTTCATCACACGCTGGGGCAACGGGGAGACCGTCGTCTGTTTAGCGTAGAAGCCACGGGAACAGGCTGTTCCATCATGCCGTTGCGGGAGGTTTTCGCTCATGCTAATCACCTTATCCACCCTCAGCTTGCTGCGGTTGAGCAGGTGATCACGGACAGTTCCCGTTCACGGCAAACACGGCTAAACGCCTGGCTTGAGACGCAATCTCAGCTTGATGGTGCGGCGGCACTGGATATTCTTTCTGACCAGCACGACTCCGCGCTCCCGATTTATCGTCTCTCGCCACACGATCCGGATGAAGAGAACACGCTAGCCACGGCCATTTTTACCCTGAGTACCTCGGCAATAAAATGGCAGATATTCACTCACGATCGGCAAAAACCCGTTTTACAGTCTTGTTCCGTCGGCCATAAATCTGGATGACCCAATCTGCAGTTTTTAGTAGGCCGGGTAAGGCGTAGCCGCCACCCGGCAATGGCCTTCTGGAAGCCGCCTCGCAAACCTGCAAGCAACCTTATGTAATTCAGGGGCATCCCTTTTCATCCCTTCATCACGGCCGTAAAGTGCCTGCGTTGCGGCATATTCGTAACCGGGCGTAGGAACCCGTTAGCATAACATGTCATTTTTTTGCCCGAAGAGGATGCTAAATGGCGACTATCCCTGCATTTTCTTACGCGCTCTCTGAAGAAAGCGCTGTTTATCACCTTATTAACCTTCAGCTCCCCGATTCTGCGGATCTTTTCGAGCTGGCTGATACCTGCGCTGCATATGTCAGCGTGCTGGTGGAAACTGACGATGCAGTAACGTTTGCCACACTCTGCAGACGATTGCTGGCCGTGCTCAAACGGCTGCGGGAGTGCTGTGACGCCGAGCTTCCGCCGTATCTGGTTGAACAGCTGATTGCGGGAGAAAAGCTGACCTCCTGCGTACCGGACTGCTGGCAGGAGACGGCGTTGCAGGTGGATTATGCTGTCGCGTTGACGCTGGCGGTAATGGGCGGTGCACTGCCTGCGAGCGTGGCGAGAGCGCTCACCGGGCTATTGCATGATATGGTCTGGTTGTTGGCGGAATTCGTGAAGGAGCCGTATCTCACGGCACACTGAGGCCGGAATGCTACCGAAGCAAGGTACGGTTTCGGCCAGATACCCCTCTCTTTTCCTGGTAATTGTCTGCGGCAAGCCATCTGTTACTCTGGCTGAGTTCAAAGGATGACAAGGAAGAGAGATGCTAAACCCAGGATTTGTTACCCACAAAGCGCTTTCTCACTGGCGTGATGCTCCTGTTTTCCTGCCCCAGTTTCAGTTTCATGAGAAACATCGAACGGTTATACATACTGCTCATCCAGAAACTATTCTGCCGTTGATTGCACACTTTGACGTCCGGCAAGACCCCGTGATTCGGCGACTAATGTCTTTGCGCCAAATACCGCAGAAATTACTGCGCAACACGCAGTCTAACGCGATCGGCAACTTTGGTTTGCACAGCTTTACCCTGTTGAAAAGTTCACCCTCTGAGCTGTGCTATGGCTTAAGAGGGCAATTCTGGCGTACGGATTTCGGTCTGGAAAACGTGCCGGACGCGAATACTTTTCAGACGCCCGCTGCGCCGGGCAGCGCGAAACTGCTGTTGCGCTATCAGGTAACGGAACTGGCGCCAGGCCAACATGAGCTCTCTACGGAAACCTTCGTCTATTGTCCGGACAGAAGCACCAGGCTAAGGATGACAGCTTACTGGCTGGTAATACGGGCGGGCAGCGGCTGGATCCGTAAGAGGACGCTGGAGGCTGTTAAAGCGAATATTGAAAGTCAGGAGTGAGGTTCGCCTGTGAAATGTTCCGCATGGGACCCTCGCGGGAAAAGTTTCCGCACGTAAATGGATTGAACAATGGAGATTTTAATGAATAAGCGCGCTATTGCCAGTTTGCTTTTACTTAGTGCATTTGCCGTAAATGCTGCTGATGGCGGTAAGGGTGGTGATGGAGGAAATGGGTCTGATGGCGGAAACGGTTCTGATGGCACCGTCTCATCTGATGGCCGGGCGGGATGTCCGGGCGGAACAAATCCGGATCGATCAGGGAATTTTTATCTTCCCGGAACAAAACAGCAATGCAACCCGGGGAAGCAGGATGCAATGAAAAACGCCAGGCAATAAGATAAAGCGTGGCGATACGCTAACTCATCCTGATTCCATTTCCTCACCAGCCCCCTGCTCCCGGAAAAAATTTAGCAAGGTAACAGACAAGCGTCCGCCAAACTGAACGAAGACACAGACAGATAAGCGTTTGTTGAAAGCTTCTCACGAAAAATCAATTTGAACTCTTCGGGTTGCATGAGGTTGAAAAGCGCTATCGGCCCAGTGTGATTTTAAAAATAAAATTGGCCTTATTTGGGATCGGTATATTCATCCTTTGTTTATGCGCCTGTTCACGATATCATTCACATAATGTTCAATCGAAATATTGTGCTCCCGATTAATCTGAGAAATGAATGCGCTGAGATGCTCTTGCGATGCATGCAGGACAGTGGCAATAAGGTTATCAAAATCGTTCTGCGTAAATCTGTTATGTCCCTTCAACGTCGAACGCTGGAGCAAAGTGTGAGCGGTCACTTCCAGGACGGCCCGCCGGTAATGATCGGACAGCAAGACGTCAAGATCGGTCTGACGAATATCAAACTCAAAATGAAAACTGACAAATCCCGATTCGACAGGTATTGAATAAATCAGTTTGTCACCTAATTGCTCAACGTACGGTTCATATCCTTCGCCCATTACTCGCGTCGTCTGCATGTAATCCCTCTCCTTTGATGTATTGAATTAATTTCACTTGAAAAAATATACAGCATTACTCTTTTAAATCTTGCTTAATATACCTGTAAGAAACACAGAGAACATCACCTCGCTAAAAATAACATTTTCGCCATACTGGTTTACCTTGAAAGAAAATAATTAGCCATAAAAATAATTATAAAACGCATTGAAATTTTCATTACCGATAAGTGGAACAATTCTTTCCCGCAACTCATCAATGAAATTATCTTTTACTTCGTCATTATCATCTGCTATATCAAAGATATCATAGTGACCATATACCAAATCAATTAGCTCAGCTAGAGAAAATATGAACCCAGAGAGACTACTGGCTATCTGAAACGGTTCAATGACATCATAACTTGCATAAACAGAGGAATTCCCTTCATCGATAACCGCAATTATAGGTTTACCTCCACCTAAATCATCACCAATAACAAGATAATTATCTGGTAAGTATTCATAACCACTTTGAGCCTTCGCGAGCTCATTGACAGAGTGAATTTTAATTGGTGTGAAACCTGTTTCAATCTTTAAGTTTTCAGGATTATAATTTTTATATAAGAAATCGACATCTGTTGAACGAGGTAAGTTGGACGGGAATGTATTATCCAGGTCACTGACGGTGCTGAAACTCCCGGACAGCGAGTGTTTATTGCAAATAATAATAAATTGTTTTAATGCTTTTTCAATCTCATTCACCATGATCTCAGACTCATCCATAAATATAGCCCTCAGTAATAACCCATTAATTTAGCACAACATTTGCAGAATGCATTATCTTCTGACAAGCTAAGTAAAGCAATTTCCGATTACTCTCTCGTTCTTTAAATCAAAGCTCTATGAAGTTATCGTTCTCGAGATAAAAATTCAAACCTGATATGAAATCCTCAACAGATGGTTTTTCTCTTTGGACAGAGATATTATATAATACATCAATAAATTGTTCTCCATAGAAAAAGAGCTCTAGCGAATTTTCGACAACAAAATCGGGGTATACTTCCTCATCGTCATCACTAATGACAGGATAGTTATCTAAATAACAAACAAGATCTTCTTTAGCAGAGGATTCATATTCTTTTGTATACACACAAAAATTATCCAATGTGTACCCATTCATAATTCCAAATATTAAATCATATAAACTATAAGCTTTTCTGTATTCTAAATGATTCATATACATAATCCTTAATTGTCTATCTTTTATGCTTTATAAAGAAAGTTGTTAATGATAGGATAATAAACCCATTGAATTATATTTTAAACAATTTTTATAATCTGGAAATCATTTCATGGACCATATTTACTTACTTTAATCATAGTTATATTAATAAAGAGGGGTCAACAAACTCTATTCCTTTCATGTTATTCTTAGAAAGTAACTCTTTAAATTCATTTGAAATAATTATGCAAGCTTTATACTCACTACATCTTGCCATACTAAAATCTTCAATAACATTTTCTTTGAAGACTATTTTACTAAACTTCCTTGGACCATTAGGCAAATAACTTAATATAGGTTGACTTTCCGAAGCTTCCATATCGATGCATGAAACCTCTCTTAGTATATTAATTATTTTATACCCTTGGTGCTTGTTTTCATTTACAGATACAGTAGCATCAATAAGTTGAAAATCAGTCCAAAAAACATCGTGACAAGAAATTAGCGATGCCAGCCTGGGGGATATGAATATAGGCCCATCACTATAATAAAAATCATATGCAAGCAGTGCCTTCTCACTCACCTTTGATTTTAATGTAAAAAAATGCCCCTCGTAAGTTTCAATTAATTTACATTGAGAAAAAGCACTTCCAGATATGTCAGGGTGCTGGTATTCAAACCAATAATTATTGGGATAATCACAAGCAATTCTTAACCAATACATATCTAACGCCCTCTATTTCAAAACATATTTATGAATGCTATATTCATTTTTTTAATTCTAGCTGTATAGCTTTTATACTCATTTTACTAACCGGGGTGAGTACGATACACTCCGCAACTTTATTTAAAGATAATTAATCTCACATTTCCCAATAATATCGAAAACGTGGTCGTATGTGCATAGAACTACTCGTTGCAGATCATCTTCCCTTTCAGTTTCGATTAAATCAAAGCTCGACTGTAAATTCCCATCATAAGGATAATCATCTATTTTATACACAGACATCATTTCGATGTTACTGAATAAAAACTCAATACGAACATCAGGAGCATCTTTTATACCTGGTTTACAAGAAGATAAACTTAAAGAAGCTTTCACCAAAAAATTAAAGGGGCAAAGTTTTAGCTCGGTGCCAGATACTATCAAAGCATCACGACCATAAATCAAACCATACTTTGTTTCTATTGCCTTTATATTCATATCAACGATACTCTGTTGTGCATATCGAATTAAATTCTTAACCATTTGAAACTATGTAGCTTTAAATATTAAAAATTTTGCGGAGTTAGTATTTAAAACACGGGTGCGTAATCATTTTTAAATTATATAAAATTTCTTTCCCTGATGCCTGGTATTAACACCATTATTATTTAGAGGAATTTTATAGACGTAAGTAAAAAATCAAAAAAACATTCTTCATAAAAATATCATCTGTATTATAAAAGCCGGAATAATTAATATTAATCCAGATTTTATTAATCAGTTATCTTTACGAGTACTGCCAAAAACCAGCTATAGTATTTCCGCCGGATATTTTTTTATACAAATACAAAGCACCGTAACCAAAGATGTAATCACCATCAAGCAATGCATCTGGATAATAGTCTTCATCTATCTGCATGAAAAATTGATAACCATCCTTTTGTAAAGCATCTAAATAATAATCTTCAGATTGTATTAACCTTGCTTCTTCGGTTTTAGTGATAAAATCAAACTCTTCACTTTCAACTTTATCATACCCAACAATAGCTGCCTTATTAATGTGTTTTATCGTAAATGCATCATTATTGCTTTCATCAGAAAAAGTATGCGTGAAAACTTTTACCGAACAATTAGGGTAGATATTGTTATCAATCATATCGTCATATCTTTCCGGAATAACTATCGTAATATACTCATGTCCATCATCAGGATTCTGAACTGTCAAATAAAACTTATAACCTTGAATATCATCTAGTTTATCTAAAAAGAATTCAGGAATATTTCCACCTATCCGCCCAATGACATTACCATCAGAAAAGATACTTATTTTAGAAATTAGATTACATTTAATCATTTCTTAAACTCACTCCCATAAAAAGTACATTCTCTCTTTCCTAATTCGCATAACCATTTCTGCGAACAAATTCTTCGCATCTTTAAGTCACATTTATGATTAACTACAATGCACGTCTCTTTAGGTATGATTAAAAAATAAACTAATAAAGACCGGAAAAGTTTATTTTTTTGCCAGCTAATAGATTTAATAAAGCCTGGAGTCTGAGCGTGTTTCAACATCTCTTGTACCAAGTTGATTCGTTTTTTCAAAAATCAAATCATAGCAATAGATAGTCTCTTCCCCCTTTAATAAATGAACACCTTCAAGGCTCACTTTATATATTCCTTTAGGAACATCAGCGTTAATCCAACCAGTATAATCTTCCCACTCCCAAAATACTGCCATATCAGCAACATATAAATCACCAGTTACATTAAGATAGAAATATTTATCCGTGAATATAACCTCTCTGTCTTCATTGTCGGGGAATTCATTTAAAAAGAGCCTAACAACATAGCCACCATCATCAAGGCCCATAATAGGTAAGGCAATACCTTCATTAAGCACAAGCTCCCCTTTGTCTGTGGTAGTGAACTCCTCGAGAATGTTTTCTCCATCATCTATCTTCCCACCAAATGGGGCCAGTATTCCTGGATAATCGAAAATTATTATCCCGTTAAAATCCACATCAGTGCCAATTGTTTTAACCACATCTGCCTCCTGATGCCTTACCTGTTTGTTTATTATTGAACCACTCCAACAGTTTTGAATGTGCTTCTTTAGGAGTGACATTTCTGGCTAAGATTTCACCCGTCGAAGCAATCTTTAAATCGCCTCTTATGTGTGAAACGGAATCTAAATTACGGCTAGACGCATTGAATAAATCTTCCGCGGCCCCCTGCCACGGCCCCTGAATTTTTCCAATATCGTTTTTAATAGCTCTATGTAGTTCTTCATGCATTCCAGCACTATAAGGATCCGGGAAAAACGTTGGCGTATTTTTCATAGTACCAGGATCGGTTAGCCCAATGCTGTTGGCCTTGTTTCGTGGGATTAAATGGTGTCCCATACCATTTGGGTTCCATGCCCATGGCATTAACCCTAATGGATCTATCCAGGTAATTGGATTAGGAACGTATGAATATAAATTAAAACCGCCATTCAACCCAATCGGATCCTGCACAATAAACCGCCCGACCTGT